>JAESQQ010000616.1 GCA_016765095.1 Planctomycetota bacterium
CAGCCCCGCCCCCTCTGTGACGAAGACCGAAGGGCTCCTCACCGATCAAGCCAAGGCGACCTGGTCTCGAGCCCTCGAGGATCTAACCCGTGAACTAAGCGTCAGTCCACGCAACTCCCGCAAGCTCTATGCGCGTGGAGCGCTCCTCCAGGAAATGGGCGACTTGGAATCCGCCGTCTCCGACCTCGAGGCCTGCCTACGCGAAGACCCCGACCACGCCCCGGCCTACTACCGACTGCTCGTAGCGCGCTGGACTCTAGGGGGAGCCAAGGCCTGGACGAACCCTCCCGACCTCCAGCGCGAGGTGCAAACCCCCTTCGGCTTCTTCTACCGCGGAAACGCGCGCTATCTCGCCGACGAGCTCCAGGCGCTCAGGCGGACTTCACTGAGGTGATCAAGTCCCTCCCCAAGTTCGCACCTGCCTATCTGAATCGCGGCTGCGTTCGAGCTGCGCTCGGCGACCTCCGCGGGAGCCTGTCCGATCTAGACCGCGCCGTGTCGTTGGGGGGCGAGCGCGAAGGCTCACCTCCAGCGAGCAAGTGTCCTCCTCCAACTAGGCCGCGCCCAAGAGGCACTCGGCGACGCCGAGTCCGCGGTCAAGAAGGACCCACAAAACGTCGACGCTCTCGTGGCCCGCGCCTGGGCTCGGCGCGGGGTTGGCGATCAGAAGGGATCAGAGGCCGACGTCCGGCGAGCCCAGATTTTGGCCCCGGACTCGCTCGACGTGCTCTTTGAGATCGCCCAGCAGCTGGAAGCGCGGGGGGACCCGGCCGGGGCGATTGCGATCTACAAGCGAATGCTGACCATAGACCCCGAAGACCCAGGCGCGCTCAACAACCTCGCCGCCCGCTACCTGGAGACTGGCCGACACGAGGGCGTGGAGGTCCTCCTCCGCAAGATCCTCGCGAAGCAGCCGCACGACAGCATGGCCCTCGCCAACCTGAGCAGCCTCTACCTGCACAAGGGGCGCCTCCAAGAGGCCTACGAACTCGCCCTGAGCGCGGTTGACCAGTCTCCCAGCGCGTACCAGGAGCGGGAGCAGTTCGCGAGGGTTCTGATCGGCCTCGGCAAGCACGACGAGGCGCTCGCCCAGCTCGAGCGGGTCCTGTTGAACCACCCCAAGCGAGCTCGCGCTCACTACCTCCGCTCGATGGCCCTCTTCCACAAGGAGCAGTGGGACTCCGCGATAGCTGCGCTGAGCGAGGCGATCGGTATCGCCCCAACCTTCCCGGAGTATCTCAAGCAGCGAGCCTTGCAATACCAGAAGCAAAAACGCTACTCAGAGGCCCTCCATGACCTCGACCGCCTCCTGAAGCTCACGCCGACGGCAGAGATCTACACGGTTCGGGGCTGGACCCGTGCCGAAGCTGGGGACCTCGCGGGCGCGCTCTCAGATCATGGCAACGCGCTCCGAATCGACCCCCAGGCCGAGCAGGCACGCCTGAATCGGAGCAAGCTCCTTCAAGACGCCGGCCGGCCGCGAGAGGCGATTGAGGACCTCGAACAGCTAGTCGAGCAGTCGCCCCAGCGCGCAATCTATCGCTACCACCTCGCCGCGCTTCGCTTGGCCCTCAAGGACTTCCCGGGCTCCCGCGCGGACTCCCAGCGCTATCGCCTGCTCGCCCCTCGGGACCCGAGCGGCTGCGTCCTCGAGGGACGCGCCAGGGCCGGCCTCCGCGAATTCCGCGAAGCCGTCGCTTGCTACGACAGCGCGCTGGAGCTCAATGCCAAGCACGTCATGGCCTTGGCCTACAAGGCGGAGGCGCTCAGGGAGCTAAAGGAGTGGGCACACGTCGTCGAGACCATCGACCGGCTGCTTCCGCTCCTCCACGCCTCGAAGTCTGAGCCGATCCGTGACGCGCGCCAGGACGCCCTCAACCGCCTCAAGAAGGCCAAGAGGGCTCCCCCCCGCTGATCTCCGAGCCCTCGGCCGCTCGGGGCGGTCAGCCCGGTGGCTGAGCTGCCTGAGGAGTCAGCGCGAGGAGCTCGCCCACGCGTGCGACGAGCTCGTCGAGGCCGAAAGGCTTGCGGAGCAGTTCGATCTCCTCGAGACCGTGCCGATCCAGGCCCTCTTGGGCGTATCCCGACATGAAGAGCACAGGCAAGTGGGGGCGGTCGGTCCGCAACCCAGCTGCGACCAGCGGTCCGCTCTTGCCCGGCATCACGACGTCGCAGATCAGGAGGTCGATCGCCCCTGGGTGTTGACGTGCGACCTCGAGCGCCTGCTCGCCGTCCGCGGCGAGGAGCACCTCGTAGCCAACCTGCGTCAGCGTCCGCGAGACGAGGCGGCGGACTTCAGTCTCGTCCTCACAGACCAAGACGACCCTCCGCTCACCGCCCACGTCTCCGCGCGTGAGAGGCAGGACGCGCGCGCTGTCCGCGGCGAGCGCCCCCTCAGACGCCGGGAGGTAGACGCTGAACGTGCTGCCCTGACCAAGCTCACTCTCCACTCGAACGAACCCCTTGAGTCCAGTCACCACCCCGTAGACCGTCGCGAGGCCCAACCCGGTGCCGTGTCCGACACCCTTGGTGGTGAAGAAGGGCTCGAAGATGTGCTCCCGTACGTCCTCCGCGATGCCCTCCCCAGTGTCGCTGACGGTCAACAACACGTAGTCACCCGCCGGAGAGTTGCGATCCACCTCGGCCTCGCTCAGCTCACAGCCCGCGACTCTCACGGTCAGACTCCCCCCGTCCGGCATCGCGTCCTGCCCGTTTATGACGAGGTTGAGGAGCACTTGCTCGAGCTGAGTCCGGTCGGCGCGCACGAGGGGAACCTCGGCGTCGACCGAGATCGAGAAGCGAATGTCCTCCCGCAGCAAACGCTCAAGGATCCTATGAATGCCCTCGACGAGGGTCGGCAACGAGAGCAGCGTGAGTTCGACGACGCTCTTGCGGCCAAACGCGAGCAGGCTCTTGGTGAGGTCGGAGGCCTGTCTGCCGGCCCCCTGAATCGCCGAGACCTCCTCCAACCAGTTCGGCGGACTCGATCCGTCGTTCCTCTCCGCGAACCTGGCCAAGAACTCGGCGTTCCCCAGGATCACGGTCAAGAGGTTGTTGAAGTCGTGGGCCACGCCCCCGGCCAGCTGTCCGACGGCCTCCATTTTCTGTGACTGCCGAAGCTGCTCGGTGAGCCGAGCCTCGGCGGCCTCCGCCTCGGTGCGCTGGGTCACGTCCTGACCGCAGCACTGAATCTCGAGCGCTTGCCCCGCCTCGTCCACGATCAACCGGAACGTCCACTGTGTCCACCGGGGACTATCTCCACCCGACGCGCGATAGAGGCTCGTCGAGACCGGCGCTTCACGGCTCAGCCTGGCGAGGTCCGACTTGACCGACTCGAGATCCTCGCTGTTCACGAAGGGGAAGACGCTCGCGCCCAACAGCTCGTCTCGCTCCTTCCCGACGAAGCGGCAGTAGGCCTGATTGACGAAGGTCAGGGTCCCGTCCAGGAGCTGGCGGCAGATCAGCTCCGTCTGATCCTCGACGATCGCCCGATAGCGCGCTTCGCGCTCTCGGAGCGACGCGGTCTGCTCCCGAATTTTGCGCCGCAGGGTCACGTTCCAAGCCCCAAACGCCGCAGCGCCAGCCGCGAGCAGGAGGAGCAGCCCCCCGAGCCACCAGGCCCAGGCGTAGCTAACGGGCGGGGCAGGGTCGTAGAGGAGCTCTCCGAGGGGAGGCAAGGCGTCGATCATCCCCAGATCGAGGTAGGTCTCGCCGATCTGGCGCCAGCGGTCGGGGTTCATTTGGCCGACTTGAATGAACACGGGCTGGGCCAGCTCGGTGATCACCTCCGCTTCGGCGACCAGCTGCGCTCGAGAACGCGTCGACTGATACTTGTTCTCGATCAAGTCGATGATCTCGTTGGGATGCTCGAACGCATACTCCCACCCCTTGAGGCTGGCGCGTCGGAGGGCTCGGGCGCGGTCGGGGTGCTCCTCAAGCTCGGCCTGAGTCGTGAACAGGCAATCCCCGTAGAAGTCGATTCCGTGGGTGATCGGCCGGAGCAGCTTGACTTCTTGATCGCGCCCTGGCTCGAAGAAGGGTCGATCGCTGACGTAGACCGAGATCGCAGACACCTTCCCCTCGAGCAAGTCCTGGTGTCGGTAGCTGTGCGCGATCGATTCCCATTCGTCGTTCTTCACGCCGAGCCGCCGAAACATGGCGTAGATCTCAGCGCTGGTCGTATCCGGAATGAGCATCACCTTGCGACCGATCAAGTCTCGCGGGCTACGAACCCCGTCGCCGCGGCGCACGAGCAGAGCATTTGGGGAGTGCTGGAGGATCGCCGCTAGGACCACCACCGGCTCCCCGCGGGCGCGCAGCACGAGAAGCTCACTGGTCAGCACGCCGTATTGGGCGCGCCCAGAGAGGACCTCCGCCGAGACGATCATTCCCTGCGGCTTCTCCCGGAGCTCCACGTCGAGTCCCTCGGCCGCGTAGTAGCCACGGTGCTTAGCCGCGTAGTACCCCGCGAACTGAAACTGATGCTTCCACTTGAGTTGGATCACGACCTTCTCGGGCGGAGAGGGCTCCGCGCCCGCAGGAGAGCCACTCGCCAGCCCGCAGAGAATCAGGCTCCCCAGGAGGAGGAGTCGAACGGGAGCCCTAACGGGGAAGTCCAAGCACGCCCTTGGCGCCTTCGAGGAGGGGTCCGCCGCGCTCAAGCCACACAGCCCCAGCGCCTTCTGCCTTGATCGCCTCGAGGAGGACGTTGCGGGCAGGGAGTCCTACGTCTGGGATCTTGGGATCCCAGACGTTCCCAGTGAACTTGACCCCACCGGCGCGATCGAGGGTCTTGAGCACCGCGAGCGCCGCCTTGGGCAGCGCTCCACGCCCCCCCCCGCGCAGCTTGACGGTGTAGTCCCCGCTGACCACCCCGACCTCGGCCGAAAAGCTCAGGTCGAGGAACTTCGCCCGAAGCGGGAAAGAGTGGAGCCGAAGGCGGTCACCGCTGACGTTGAACGGGCTGGTCCCCCCCTCAAATGCCCAGCCGCGAGGAAGGAACTCGGCCAACACGCTCCCGACCTCGAGCTGGGTCAGCGCGCTCGCGTAGCCGCGAATCAAGAGCGACGCCTCGAACTGGCCAGCCCCGAGTCCGACTTCCCCCTTCGCCTGGAGGCTGTCGAGGGTGGCCTGACCGTCGAGCCCGTCCTCGTTGAACACGAGCTTGAAGTCACCACGGGATCGAATGCTGACCGGGGGAAAGCGACCTGCGCGGTTGTTGACCGAGTGCGCGAGAGGAATAAGGCAAGGGAGGAAGTCTCCCGCCACGCCGCGAATCGGGAGTTCGCGGAGGTCGAGGTCGAGGCTGACGGGCCAGCGGGTGGCGTTGGATCGATCGATCCGGCTCTGAAAGTGAAGCGTCCCCTCAGCGCCCGGGTGCGCGCCGCGCAAGTCCAGGGCGAGCTGGGACCCCTCGCTCTTGGCCGTCAACACGACCTCGCGAAACTCGAGCCCCGCCACGTGAATCGAAGGGCTACTGAGACGAGCCACGATCTCGGGGTCGCCGCTCGCTGGAATGACGAGGGTCTCGAACCTCAGCGTCGCTCCGCGGAACTCGAGGAGACCGTCCCAGGGGTTCTCGCTCGGCCCAAGCGGCTGCTTGAGAGACTTGAGACGCAGCTCGAGGGGCGAGGTCAACTTCATCGAGCCGTCGCGGGAGACGCTGACTCTTCCCTCCCCCTCGAGGCCCTCCAAGATCAGCAGGGGGCCGCCTGCTCGGCGAACGTGAACGTCGAAGTCCTCGAGGACGAGCGAAAACTCCATCCCGTATGAGCGCGCCTCGCTTGAGGTGCCGGCCTCTTCCTCGGGCGTCTGTTCTTCGGGCGCCGGCTCCGAGTCCCCTTTGGCCGGGAGCTCGACACGGACCCCGCCGCCTCGCAGGACGATCCTTCCTTCGACCTGACCCCCGCTCGCGCCAGCGAGCGCCGCGCTGAGAAGGGACGTCTCCAGCGACACCTCGCGGCACCAGAACGCGTAGCCGAGTTCAGCCTTCCCGGTCTCTGGAATCTGCTCGAGGTCGAGGGCTCGAATCGAGACTCCACCCGTCCAGGAGACCTCAGACGCTCCCACCTGGCCGCCCATTTGTCCCCGCAAGACGGCGCTCAAAATCCCCTGACTGAGGATCGTCGGGAGCAGGAGCACAAAGACCAGCGCAGCCACCGCTGCGAGGCAGAGCAAACGCCCCCACGGTCGACGTCTTGAACCAACCTCGCTCGACCCTGGAGTCTCCGCCTCGCTAGCAGCCGGAGCCTCGGGCTCCGCCTCGCTGGCGGCCGGAGTCTCCGCCTCGCTAGCAGCCGGAGCCTCGCTAGCACTCGCTGGATCGGTCGACTCCCCAGAACCGGCCGGAGTCTCCGCGCCGCTCGAGGGCTCGACCGAGTCCGGGCTCAATCTTCGGCCTTGTGCTGGTAGTCCCCCATCGAGTGGGCAGACGAGGTCCAGCCGACGACCTTCTCGTAGAAGTCCCGCAGCGCGGGAGCGTCCTGGACCGTCAAGTCGACCCAACCGACGGTGCCGATCGGAGGTGTCTCCACGGGAGCGCTCCAGGAGGGGGCTAGTTCTTGTCGACGTCGCCGTAGATTTCTTGCTCAATGCCGTCGGCCGTCAGGGCCATGTAGGAGACCGCCCGTCCGACTTCGTTCCAGTTGGCCTCTTCGGTCAGCTGGTTCTGAACGAGGACGACTTGGCCGTCCTTGATCGCCAGGCTGCCGTAGAGCGTTCGCCAGTTGAAGCGGAGCAGCTCGATTGGGGCCTCGAGGTTGAAGTCCTCGACCTCCGAGATCACCGTCCAGATCGTAGCTATGTTCCAGTTCTCCGTGTCGCGCCGGAACGCGACATAGACGTCCTGGTAGCGATCGCCGGGGACCGGCAAGGTCAACTTGTAGAGGTCGTCATCGGTGACGTAAAGGAGGCTCCAGCCCTTGTCGTCGGACAACTTGTGAAGCAGGACGTCGAAATCCATCGATCACTCCAGGTGGAAGGAGGCGACACTATACCGTCGCGTCTGGGGGGGTGGCGCGGCCGGGGGAGGCTCTCCTTTCCCCCGCCTGAAACGTCTAGGGGGCGATTCGAACACGGGATATCAATAGCAACAGAGAACGATCATGAGAATGAACGACGATCCGGCGGCGCCAGTTTGTTCCCCATTCCCGTTGCTATTCCTTTATTGATACTCCGTGTTCGAACAAGGCCCTCCTGCGGCTCCTGACGGCTCCTCTCCCCAACACCCCACCCTCCCGCAGCTCGTCTTCCCTGTGACTGATCTTCCTCCCAACCCGCCCGACACCCCCCCTTCTCAGCCTGCTGCCTCGCGCTGGGCGGGTCGGCTCCCCCTGATCGTCCTGATCGCCATCACGCTCTTGGGCGCGATTCCGCGGCTCGCTGGGCTAGCGAACGTCCCGCCAGCCCTCCACCCCGACGAGGCCGCGACCGCCGCCGACGCGGCCGCGTTCTTCCAAACGCCAGCCCTGACCTACGCCCACGAGCGTGGCGGCTGGGTCGAGGGGACGTACGTCGCAACCGCTGCGGCGCCTCTCGCCCTGGCGCGCGCGACGGGCTGGTTCAGCCTGGAGACCGCCGCCCGCCTCCCCGCCGCGCTGGCAGGCTGCCTCCTGATCCTCGCGGTGGCCTGGGCTGGACGCGAACTGACCCGCTCCTGGCAAGTCGCGCTCGGAGCCGCGATCTGCCTCGCCCTACAACCGTGGGCCTGGCACTTTAGCCACCTCGCCCTCCGAGGAACCTTGACGCCGCTCTTGATCTGCGTCGGCCTCGCAGCCTGGCTCCGCAGCGAACGCGCCGAACACCCCCGCCGGTGGGGCGTCCTGGCTGGCCTAAGCCTGGCCCTCGCGGCCGCGACCTACCCACCGATCCGGCTCCAAGTCCCGATCTTGGTCGCGATCCTCTGGGCGAGCCGCCCCAAACCCGATCCTGAGCGGCCCCAGCGACGCCAGGCTCGGCGCTGGGCGCTGGGGATCACGCTTGGCACAGTCCTCCTCCTCCTCCCCTGGACCCTCAGCGGCCAGGGATCGGAGCGCTTGGGCGCCGTGCTCGCGTGGGAGGTTGAGGCCGGCCTGATCCAGAACCTAGGCGCCGTGCTCAAGGGCTACTTCCGTCACTTCGGGACACGGTTCATGTTCAGCGGGTCGAGCAGCCGCGGCTTCGCACCCGAGGGGGTCGGCCTCCTCCCGCGCTGGCAAGGCGTTCTCCTCGTGCTCGGGATCCTGGGCTGCCTCCTCCGGCACCGGCGCAGCGACGGCCTGATCTTGGCTCTCGTCCTCATCTTTCCCCTCGCTGCCGCCCCGACCCGCGACGTCCCGAACGCGATGCGAGCTGTCCTTGGGATCGCCGCCCTGGCGCTCCTAGCCGGTCGAGGCTGGCAGGTCCTCCGCGCAGTCGTCGTGGCTGGGCACCAAGAGAGCCGCCGAGCTGGCCTCCTCATGGCGAGCGTCGTCCTGGCCTTGGCCATAGCCGCTGGCTGGGCCACGAGCCGCAAGGCCTACCTCTACTTCGTTCGCTATCCCGAGCGGGAGGCCGAGTTCTATTACCCCGGCCGCCGAGAACTGATCGAACGCGCGGCCCTCCTCGCCGCAAAGGGCCAGGCCACTCGCTGCGAACTCCCCTTCTTGGAAGCGTCGCTTCGGCTCTACGCCCCGACGCTCCCCGCCAAGCGCACAGGCGATCGCTGGACCCTAGGTCCGGGCGAGCCCACCAGAGCGCTCTCCCTCGACGGAACCCGCGTCAGAGAGCGCAGGCTCCGCTAACTGCGCCGCGGTCAGGTCACCCGGACCCAGGCCGCCTTGAGGTAGGGGGGATCCCCGGCTCCCGTCCGGTAGTCGAGGGGGACGGTCTGGGTGGTGACTTTTCCGGTCCTACCCGCTGCCGAGAGGCCAGCGGCGAGCTGCTCGAGGAAGCGAGGCCAGGCCATTCGCCGAAGGTTGGTCGAGACGAACAGGAGGCCGCCTTTGGCCAACAGGCGCGCGCCACGCTCGGTCAGTTCAGCCAGGTCGCGCTCGACGATCCAGCGGCGCTTGTTGCGCCCCTTGCCGCTCGTGCTCGAGCTGGGGGGGTCGAGGAGCACGACGTCGAACTTGCGCTTCTTGTTGGCCAAACGGCGGAGCCAGTCGAGGGCGTCGCCGTAAATGAAATCATGCTCCTGCGGGTCGAGACCGTTGAGGGCCAAGTTCTCTCGCGCCCACTCGAGGTAGCGCTTGCTGAGGTCGAGCGTGAGGGTCTCCGCCCCCGCCTTGGCCGCAGCAACGGAGAGCGAGCCGGTGTGCCCAAACGCGTTCAGGACGCTGAGGCCTGCGAGGTCGGAACCGAGCAGCCGACGGCGAGTCTCGCGCTGATCGAGGAACAGGCCCGAGGAAGTCGGGCTCGCCTCGAGATCGACCCAGTAGCGGAGGCCGAGCTCGGAGACCTGGAACCGCGCTTCGGGCAACTCCCCCGCGATCACGCTCGCGCCTTGGGCTCCTCCCCCACGCGGGCGCTGCTGCTCGACGAGAGCGCGCAAGTCGCCCTCCTGCATCAAGGCTTCGACCCAGGCCTGGGGGAGGGGTGCCTCGCGCTCGTCGTAGCGAAGAACTCGCCCGACATCCCCGTAGCGTTCGACGCGAAGGTCGGGAAATCCGTCGTGGTGGCGGTCGATCCAGAGGTAGGCGCTCGTCTGGCTGGGATCGAACAGGACCTCGCGGGACTCGCGAGCAGCCCGGGCTGCGATCGCTGGAGCCGCAGGCTCGCCGCCCTCGAGCACCGCCCGAAAGCTCTTGGGAAGCGGGGCGTGCAACTTGAGCTTGGCCCCGCTGGCGGGATGGGCCAGCGTGAGTCGCTCCGCGTGTAGGAACAAGCGCGCCCCGGCGGGTCCCTCGTATTCCACGTCGCCAAAGAGCGGGAACCCGAGCCGAACCGCGTGGAGGCGGACTTGATGCGTCCGCCCGGTGTGGGGCGTCGCGCGATAGCGAGCTAGAGCGTCGGTGTGCTCTTCGAGCGCGTAGTCGGTGACCGCCTCCCGGTCCCGGTATTCGCCCTTACGCTTCTGCCGAATCCGGTAGTCGCAGGTCAAGCTGCGCGGGCGGGTCCGGTCGTAGCGAGTGAGGAGCTGGTAGGTCTTCTTGAGCGTCCGAGTTCGCAGCTGCTCCTCGAGCGAGCGGTTCGCGAGTGGCGTCTTGCCAAACACCAAGACCCCAGACGTCCCCTTGTCGAGGCGATGGAGGAGCGCAAGGGTTGCCTCGGGTCGCTGGCTAGCGACCCACTCATAGATGCCGTGTTGCCCGTGCGCGTCGGAGGTGTGGCTCCGAACGCCCGCAGGCTTGTGGACGGCGAGGAGGTGTTCGTCCTCGTAGAGGACCCAGGGTTCACTCACGACCGCCGAGTGTAGTCGCTTGTAGTCAGCCTCCGTACAGCCGGACAGCGCGCCGGGAGGCGCGCTGTCTCGAACACAAACAGAAATTGGCGGGTGGACCTTGGAATTGGGGGGAAGTCCAGCGCCTATCAGGGAGAGGAGAGATTGGGCCGAAACCCAGGGAAAACCGAAAGCGGAGCGAAACTAGATCAGGAGGAGGCGGGTGTGCCCGACAACCCAGCCGAGGCCATAGACGTGGCCAGGGGGAGTCGTGATCGCGTCGCAGTCTTGTTCGAGTCGCACGACCGCTTCGGCGGCGTCTTCGCGGGTCAGAAAGACCTCGACTTCGAAGCCGCACTCGTCGCAAGTCTGCGGGAAATCGTTGTGCGGTAGACCGCCCTGGCAGTTCGGGCAGGAAAACCGGTCGTCGAAATTCTCAAAAGCGTGCATAGGTAGCTCCCCTCGTCTCTCCACTGATCCCTTAGAGCACGAGCTATGCCGTGAGTTCAAGAGACGACGCTTTGCAGCAGCGGAAGGACTTAGGTGTGAGACGAGTACGTTGCGTGTCATGTTTCGTCTCGAGACTTGGGAAATTTGTTCCCAATGAACTGAATGACTTGGGGTTGATTCACCCTTGAGACGGTTGGGGGTTTAGTCACGGGCGCGCCGAGGCTAAGTCTTTTGTTTTCCACGCGTTGAGTGCGAGACAGATCTGAACCGGCCCCTGTAGCCCTTCTGAGCCAGCCCCTAGGGAAGCGCCGTCGGCTACCCTGAGTCCCCTGGAGGTAGTAATGCCGACTCGCTTGATCCTCGCCTTCGCCCTGGCCCTGACCTGCCTAACGCCCGCCTTCGCCGCGGATCGTTGGCAGACGGACCTCCAGAAAGCGCTCCGAGAGGCCAAGAAGCGCCGCGTTCCCCTCGTGCTCGACTTCACGGGCAGCGACTGGTGCGGCTACTGCATTCAGCTCAAGAAGGACGTCTTCGACACCAAGGAGTTCGCTCGCTGGAGTAAGAGAGGACCCGTGCTGCTCGAGCTCGATTTCCCGAGACGGAAGAAGCTCCCCAAGAAGCTCGCAGCTCAAAACCTCTCCCTCGCCAAGACCTACAAGTAGAGGTTCGTGACACTTACTGGTACCTCTCGGCAGTTCCCGAACTCATCTCTTTGGCGGCCGAGGCCTTCGAATCGGCGGCCGTCCGCAAGAAGGAGCGGCCAGCATGAGCGAGGCAGACTTCCCCC
>JAESQQ010000617.1 GCA_016765095.1 Planctomycetota bacterium
AACTTAAAGTTATGGGTGAAAGTTGATGTTGGATGGTTTGATAAACCTGCGAAATTGTACGAATTAGGTTTCCCCCGCCCGACGTTTGTCCCGGAGAGACAGGCGCTATCTAGTTGAAGAGCGGCTTGCCGGTCTTGAGCATGTGAGCCATGCGGGCCTGAGTCATGGGGTGACCCGCCAGCTCCAAGAACGCCTCGCGCTCGAGATCGAGCACGTGCTGCGGATCAACCGCGTCGACTGGCGACACGCCCTCGCCGCCCGAGAGGATCTTGGCCTGGGCGCGCGCGATCCGAGCCGCGTGCTCGCTGACGGCGCCCGACGCTTGCATGGTGTTGATCGTGTCGAGCATTACCAAGAAGCCGCCTTGACCCGGAAGCTGGAGCGGCTCGCGCTCGATCTGGGTGAAGTTGGCCGCCCGCTCAAGGGCGACCTCCTTGGCCCGCTGCAGCTGCTCAGCCTTGCTGAACACGATAATGTCGTCCTTCGCGATCAGGCGCTTGGCCCGCGCGTCGTCGGCGCTCGTGCTGACCTTGGCGAAGGCCACGAGGTCGAACACCGCCAGCGAGCGCTGCATCGGGCCGAGCTTCCCGCCGCGCAGGTTGCGCTTGAGCGACTGGAGCTGGAGCAGACGCAGACAGCCGCCGCCCGCCGGCACGAGGCCGACCCCGACCTCGACTAGACCGCAGTAGAGCTCGCTCGTCGCGACGCGGACTTGACCGCCGAGCGCGATCTCGAGGCCGCCACCGAGCGCCATGCCGTGCGGCGCGGTCACGACCGGGAACTCGGCGTAGAGGTTCGCCAGGTTCAAGTCTTGGAGTGACTTGGCCATTTTCTCGATCAAGTCGAAGCGCTTGGCCTTCGCGAGCTCCAAGACTGCCTTGAGGTTGGCGCCGGCGCAGAAGTGCTGCGCCTGGTTGCCGATCACGAGTGCCTGGAAACGTCCCGAGGCGATCTCCTCATGGGCCTGGCCCATCATGGACAGAATGAAGTCGTCCACCGGGTTCATGGCCGGGACCATTTTGACGTCCAGCTCGCAGAGCAGGACCCCGTCCCCGAGGTCGATCAGGCGAGCGTTGAGGTTCTCGCGGACGACTTTCCCTTGCCGCTTGAGCGACTTCAGCGAGAGGTGACGCGGGTCACGCTCAATCTCTTGGTAGCTCCTGGTCGCGGGCACGAAGAAGGTTCGGTGTCCCTCGGGCGTCTCGCCGTAGAAGGAGCCCTTGCCCTCGAGCGCGGTCTTGAGCAGCGCCGGGACCGGGATTCGACAGTCCTCCATGAGCGTCGCGCAGCGCTCGAGGCCGATCGCGTCGAGGCACTCGATCGGGCCCAGCTCGCGCCCAAAGCCGAGGCGCATCGCGGCGTCGATCGTGGCCACGTCGTCGGCGACTTCGCCGACGCGGTTCAGCGCGTAGGCGCCCTGACCGAGGGTCAGCTCGCGCGCGAAGCTCGAAACGGGGTCGTCCTGGGGCCCCGTGACGAGCGCTTTGACTCGATCGCGCACGTCGGAGTAGCCCTTGGCGACCCGGATTCGGTCCGCGCGAGGCCTCTTGTCCTGGGGGCGATACTCCATCGTCTCCATGTCAATGACGTGGATCTGTCCCTTTCCGACTTTCTTGTAGAAGCCCTCGCCGGTCTTCTGGCCGTAGCGCTTGGCTTCGACGAGCTTGGCGATCCAGGCGTGGGGCTTGAGCTCCTCGCGGACCTCGTCGTCGGGGCAGTTCTCGTAGCTGTTGTTGAGCACGTGGAACAGCGTGTCGAGGCCGACCATGTCCGCGAGGCGGAAGCTGGCCGACTTGGGGTTCGCCAGGGGCGGCCCCGTCAGGACGTCGACGAGCTCGATCGGAAGCCGGTACTTCTCGGTCAGGGCCAAGACCTTGTTCATGGCGTAGACGCCAATTCGGTTCGCAATGAAGTTTGGCGTGTCGCGACCGGTGACAGCCTCCTTGCCGCAGCCGAGGTAGAAGTCGGCGTAGCGCTCCATGACCTCGCGCTTGGTCATGCTGCCTGGAATCAGCTCCACGAGCGGCATGTAGCGGACCGGGTGGAAGTAGTGCGTGCCCAGGAAGTGCTGACGGAAGTCGTCGGAGAGGTCCTCGGACATGGACTCGATCGAGATCCCAGAGGTGTTTGTCGAGACGATCGAGCCCGGCGCGCGGTGCTGATCGATCGCCGCCAGGACCTTCTTCTTGAGCGAGAGGATCTCGGGCACGACCTCGACGATCACGTCGTGGTCGGCGAGCTTCTCGGCGTACTCGTCGACCAGCGCGACGGAGATCTGCTTCAGATTCCGCGGCGAAGTCAGCTGCTGGATCTTTTGCTTCGTGTCCGCGAGGCGCTCGAGCGACTTGCGCGCCAGCTCCTCGTTGATCTCGAAGATCGTGACCGGGATCCCTTGGTTGGCGAACAGGGCGGCGATTCCGCCACCCATGATCCCGCCGCCGACCACGGCGACGCGTTTAGGGGCGAGGGTGGCCGTCACTTAGGCCCCCGTTCGCTTCAGGATCGTGGACGCGCCTTGGCCGCCGCCGACACACATTGTCGCCAGGGCGTATTTGCCACCGCAGGCCTCGAGTGAGGTGATCGCGGTCCCAATGATCCGAGCCCCAGACATGCCGAGCGGGTGACCGATCGCGAGCGCGCCGCCGAGCGGGTTGATCTTGTCAATGTGATCGCCCCAGCCGCCTTGGCGAATCACCGCCAGTGACTGCGCGGCGAAGGCCTCGTTGAGCTCGATCACGTCCATGTCGTTGATCGTGAGCCCGGTCCGGGCCATGGCCTTCTCGGTCGCAGGGATCGGGCCGAGGCCCATTCGCTCGTAGTCGCAGCCGGCGATCGCGGTCGTCTCGATCGTGGCTCGCAGCTCGAAGCCGAGCTCCTTGGCCACCTCCTCGGTCGCAATGATCACGACTGCAGCCCCGATCGAGAGCGGCGAACTCGTCGCCGCCGTGACCGTGCCGTCCTTGTCGAAGGCCGGCTTGAGGCTCGCCATTTTGGCGAGGTCTGGAGTGCGTGGGAACTCGTCCTGCTCACAGGTCGAGCCGTCGGGGAGCTTGATCGGGATGATCTCCTTGCCCCAGGCCCCGTCGGCCCAGGCCTTGAGCGCCTTCTCGTGGCTCTTGGCCGCGAAGGCCTCTTGGTCCTCGCGGCTGATCGGGCCCTCCTTGGCGAGGTTCTCCGCCGTTCCGCCCATGCCGATATAGAAGTTCTTGTCGAACAGGTCCTTGTCGAAGGCCGGGTTGTAGCCGCCCTGGGGGATCCGGCTCATGTGCTCGAGCCCGACCGCGATCCCAATGTCGCCCTTCCCGCAGGCCAAGGCGTCGCTGATCATCATGACCGCTTGCTGGCTGCTGGCGCAGAACTGGTTGACGGTGATCCCCGCGGTCGAGACCGGGAGGCCGGCCTTGATCGCGATCTGGCGCCCGACGTTGAGGCCTTGCTCAGCCTCGGGATAAGCCGTGCCGCACACGACCATTTCGACGCGGTCCTTGGGCAGCTTGGGGTTGCGCTCGAGGAGCGCGGTCAGGACCTGCGTGGCCAACTCGAGGGGCGAGACGGCGTTGAGCGCGCCTCGCTTGGCCTTGCTGATCGGAGAGCGGGCGAAGTCGACAACGCCGGTAGTCTTGAGCTCCATGGGTCTGATCTCCTTAAATGTCGTAACGCCCAGCGGCGATAAAGTGCTCGGCCACCCGTCGCTTGATCGCGACCACAGGCATGGTCGGATCGCCGAACAGGCGGTCAATGTTGGTGAGGTGCTCGGCCAGGCCGCTTGTCTCGACGTGCGCCAGAGCGTCACGAGAAGACGAACGGGCCTGAGCTTCCGCGTCGTGAAGAGCGAGGCGAACGAGGTCGGCGCGGACGCCGGCTTGGTCGTGGTCTGCCCCGAGCTGCACGGTCCGGGCGAAGGCCGCCTCCGCGAGATAGAGGGCCATGATCGCGTCGGAGAGCATGAACAGAACCTGCTGCTCGGTCCGCACGTCCTTGCCGATCCCGATCAGGATCCGCTCGGTCAGATAAGTCAAAGCACGCTTGAGGTGCAGGACTCGGATCTCCTCTGCGGCTAGGTAGTCGCCGGTCGCCGCGAGGGTGTCCTCGCCGTCGCGGAGGTCGCTGTGAATCGACTCCAGCGTCTCGCGGAACGGGATCGTGCCCATGTAGGCGCTCTCAACGAGCGCGCCGCTCAGGACGATCCGGTTAATGTCGTTGGTGCCCTCGTAGATCGTGTCGACCACGTTGTCGCGAGCCAAACGCTCGATTTGGTACTCCTCGCAGAACCCGTAGCCGCCGTGCATGCGGAGGGCGTGATAGAGGACGCGACTCAGCGTCTCGCTCCCGCAGATCTTGACGATCGCGCATTCGAGGCCGAACTGACGGAGGATCGCGATCTCGTCCAGGGTCGTATGTCCCTCTGGGAGGAGCGCGATCTGGGCGTCGATATCACCAATCGCGCGGTAGCAGGCGCTGTCGCAGGCGTAGGTCCAGGCGGCCATTTCGGCGAGCTTGCCCTGCTGAGCGTCGAACTCGATCACGGGCCGCCCGAACTGCTTGCGGCTCGTGCAGAAGTCGAGGGTCTTGGTGATCGCGTATTTGGCGGTCCCCATGGTCGCGAACCCAAGCTTGAGTCGGCCGACGTAGAGAATGTTGAGCGCGATCTTGGCCGCGTCGCCGAGCTGCCCGAGCAAGTCCTCGGCGGGGACCTTGACGTCTTGGAAGATTAACCCGCAGGTCGAAGACCCGCGAATGCCCATTTTCTTCTCCTCGGCTCCGCGGGTGACGCCGTCTGTGTGGAGGTCCACGATCAGGGCTGAGTATTTGCCCTCAATGTTGGTGAACACGACCGAGATATCGGCCCAAGACCCGTTCGTAATGAACTGCTTCTGGCCGTTGAGGACGTAGTGGCTCCCGTCGTCGCTCAACACGGCGTTTGTCTTGCCGTGGAGGGCGTCGGAGCCGTTGCCGGGCTCGGTCAGGGCGTAGCAGGAGATGATCTCGGCCGAGGCGAGCTTGGGGAGATACCTCGCCTTCTGCTCGTCGTTGCCGAAGTAAGCGATCGGGAGCGTCCCGATTCCAGCGTGGGCCCCAAGCGTCGCCGCGAAGCTCGCGCATGCGCAGAGCGCCTCTGAGCAGAGGAGGCTCGTGGTCAGGCTCAAGCCGAGGCCGTCGTATTCCTCGGGGAGTTCGATCGAGCCCAGCCCGAGGTCGCAGGCCTCGCGGAGCTTCTCGATCATCAGGAGGCTGTCTCCCGCTTCGTTCTTGGCCCAGGCCTCGAGCGCCTCCATGTGGGGGAGGATCTCGCCCTCGAGGAAGGCGCGGGCCGCGTCGGCCATTTCGAGCTGGTCTTCGCTCGTCTGCTCGCGCGAGAAGACTCCCGAGCGGGCAGCGGGGGTCAGCAGGAAGCCGCCGCCGGGTGCGACGGGGGGTGGCAGGACTGCAGTCACGAGGCGCCTCCTCCGGGCTAGGGGGCGCATGGTAAGTCACGACGCACTGCGTCGAAAGGGAGAGGGCGGGTGGATCCGCGTGAGGGCCCAAGTGCTGGGATCGGGCACTGGGCGGGTCTCTGCGCTGGGAAGAGAGTTGGCCAAAAGAGGGCGGCAGCGCCTGGACCTGTGGCTGGCGTGACATCCCCTGGGGTGGGGCGCGTCCAGCCTCTCGCCGGTCGAGATCGCTCCTCTCAGGGGGCCTGGGTAGACTCGGCCGCCAACGAGCGCGGGGAGACGGCAATGAGCGAGCAGGACGGCGGCGCGCCCGAACAAGGGGCCCCGAGGCCCAAGAAGCAGAAGAAGCGCAAGAAGCCCAAGCGCCCGGTCCCCCGGCTCGCCCGTGGGTTTCGCGATCAGCCGCCAGGGAAGCTCGTCGCGCGGCGGAAAATGATCGAGACCGTCTCGCGGGTCTACGAGAGCTACGGGTTCACGCCCCTCGAGACGCCTGCGATCGAATACGTCGACGTGCTGGGCAAGTTCCTGCCCGAGTCCGAGACGCCCGAAGGCGGGATCTTCACCTGGAAGTACGACGACGACGAGTGGGTCGCCCTCCGCTACGACTTGACCGCGCCTCTCTCGCGCTACGTGGCCAAGAACTTCCAAGAGCTCGGGGTCCCCTTCCGGCGCTACCAGGCGGGCCAAGTCTGGCGCCTCGAGAAGCCTGAGCCAGGCCGGTTCCGGGAGTTCACCCAGCTCGATATCGACATTGTCGGGGCGGGCTCGGTCCTGGGCGACGCGGAGATCGTGACCGTCCTTAGCGAAGCCATGGAGGCGCTCGGGATCGAGCGCGGGAGCTACGAGGTCCGACTCAACGACCGGAAAGTCCTCAACGGACTCCTCGAGGTGGCCGGCGTCAACGAGGACCAGGTCGCGACCGTGCTCCGGGCGCTCGACAAGCTCGATCGCCTCGGCGAGGAGGGGGTCCGGCTCCTGCTCGGGCCGGGACGCAAGGACGCAGGATCGGGCAAGGGAGAGGGCGACTTCACCAAGGGGGCTGGGCTCGGGGACGAGCAGATCGAGACCCTGCTGCGGTTCGTGCTAACCCCGGCTGAGGGTCGGAGCCGCTACCTCGAGATCGCGGGCGAGCTGCTCGCCGAGAGCAAAGTCGGCCTGGAAGGGCTCGCCGAAATGGTTGAGCTCGACGAGATCCTGACCGAGCGCGGGATCGAGGGCGACCGAGTCGTGTTCGACCCCGGCGTGGTCCGCGGGCTGGCCTACTACACGGGCCCCGTGGTCGAGGTCGTGCTGACTTACCCCGTCCCAGACGGGCAGAAGCCCTTTGGGTCTGTCGCTGGCGGCGGGCGCTACGACGACCTCGTCAGCCGGTTCACGGGGCAGAAGGTCCCCGCGACGGGGGCTTCGATCGGGGTCGATCGCCTCCTCGACGCGCTCGAGCGCCTCGGCAAGGTCGAGCCGCGGTCGGGCATGTGTCCGGTCTTGATCGCCATGGTCGAGAAGCAATACCGCGCGACTTACCAGCGCTGGGCGAATCAACTCCGCGAGGCTGGGATCCCGACCGAACTCTACGTGGGCAGCGGCGGGCTCGGGAAGCAGTTCAAATACGCCGATCGGCGCCAGTTCACCGCTGTCGTGGTCGCAGGCGGGAACGAAATCGCCGAGGACCAGGTCTCGGTCAAGGACCTCCGCCTCGGCCAAGAGCTGAGCGCGGACACGGCGGTCTCAAGAGCCAACGCGGGGGAAGATGAGGAAGCGGCCCGTACCCAAGCTGCAGCGGACCGCCGCGCCTGGCTGGAGGCGCTCCCCGGCCAAGTCACGGTCGCGGAGGGAGACCTCACCGAGACGGTCAAGGGAATCCTGGCCCGCTACCAGTCGCCCTCGTCGTAGGTCCTGCGCCGTGGACGTGCTTTCGCCGCACGGCGGCTCGCCCCGAGGTGGCGCCGGGTGGGTAGGATTCAGCCCTTCTCTTGGACCCTGAGCGGCCCCACCCGTGCTCGACACCTTTCGGACTATTGAGACCCCTGAGGGCGCGGAGATCGGACTCCGCGTCGCGGGGCCCCTGATTCGTTCGGGGGCCTGGATCATTGACTTCGGGATTCGAGTGGTCGCGATGTCGGTTCTGTTCCCGCTCCTGACTTGCACGCTGGGCAACGTCGGCGTCGGAATCGGCCTCGTGCTGGCCTTCTTCGCGTTCTGGTTCTATCCAATCGTGTTCGAGGCGGCCTGGAACGGTCAGACGCCGGGCAAGAAGTTCCTCAAGCTGGCGGTCGTGCACGACGACGGGACGCCGATCGGCTGGGGCGCGGCCTTGATTCGCAACCTGGTGCGGGTCGTCGACTTCCTCCCCGGCGTCTACTTGATCGGGCTCCTGACGACGCTCCTCAACTCGGACTTCAAGCGCCTGGGCGACCTCGCGGCCCGGACCGTGGTTGTCTATCGCCGCTCGGAGCGAATCCGCGGGCAGCGGGTCCCCCAGGTCCAGCCTCGGGCGCCGGCCCGACCGCTCTCCCAGGTTGAGCAAGAGGCCGTCCTGGCCTTTGCGGAGCGCCGTGAGACCTGGACCGACGAGCGCGCGGCCGAGCTGGCAGACACGGTCTATCTCCTGACCGGGAGCGAGGGACCCGACGGCGTCGAGCGCCTGATGGGCGTCGCGAACTGGGTCTTGGGGAGGCGCTAGTGGCTCGACCCGGAGACACCGGTAGAGGTGAATGTAGGGGCGGGGTTTACCCCCGCCCGCGGG
>JAESQQ010000618.1 GCA_016765095.1 Planctomycetota bacterium
CACAGCCAGCGCCCCCGACTCCCGAAGGCAGCCCTCGACACCGATCCGTCCAGATCGAGCCGAGCGCGACAGGCTTCGAGGACGAGCACGAGCACGAGCACGGGAAGACCCGCTGCGCCGCCGGCCTCAGGGGGTGCTTTGGATCGCAGCTCGGGCCTGACGAGCCAGGGCGGCCAGAGCCTCAGCGAACGCGCGCCCGAGCTGGGAGGGGTCGGCTGCGTTGGCCTCGGTCAGGATCGTGCGCTCCAAGAGGGCTCGATCGCCCTTCCAGAGTGTGAACCGACACTCGACCCGGACGGGGCCACCGGCTTTGGGGCGCTTCGCCCACTCGAACCGGAGCAGCTCGACTTTGAGTCGAGGGCTCTCTCGGCCGAGGTCACGGCGAAAGCCTGGGAGCTGACCTGGCTCAGCTTCGAACAAGGTCCTCCCCAGCGCCCGCTTGACGTAGATCGCTGGAATCTCGGTCCACTGGAGACTCTCGCTCGGGCGCACGAGCCCGCCCTCGACCGTGAGCAGCGTCCGGCCCAAGGCCTCGCCCGAGCTGACAGCGTCGATCCGGAGCGGGCGTCGCGCGCCCGCAGCCCCAAGGGGAACATGGTCGGGGCGGACGTAGGTGATCTCGATCGGATCAGCCTTGCTGGTCAGGGCGCAGCCGCCAGCGCTGAGCGCGAGCGCGACGAGCGCGATTCGAACTCCGATCACTTGCGCGCCCTCCCCTTGAGGAGCATGTCCGAGTCGCGCTGGAGGAGGTCCGCCAAGTTGCGAATCTCACGCGCCGCCCGATCGAGGCTCTTGAGGGTCTCGGTCAGTTCGGCCGGGACCCCGCGAGAGTCGCGGACCACGCCCTCAAGGCTCCGCGACGCCGAGTTCATGCTCCTCGCCGACGAGTCGACGCTCGCGATCGCGCCGTCTAGACGCTTGAGCGTCCCCTCGACCTGCCGCAGGGTCCGGGCCGCGTCGATCGAGTTGAGCTGTTTCTCGACGCCCGCGACCGTTCGCTGGACTCCACTCACGGTCTCCTCGGTTCGCTGGAGGAGGCCGTCCTTGGCTTCGATCCGCTTGACCAAGCGACGCGCGTCCTCCAACACCGCCCGGAGGCTCTTGCTCGCCTCCTCGGCCTCCGCCTGGAGCTTGCCGAAGTCGACGGGCTTCAGCTTGGCGTCGACGGTCTCGGTCAACTTGCGCGCTTGAACGATCGCAGCCTGAATGTCCTCGGTCAGCTTGCGCCAGGGAATGTCTGCCAAGATCGTCTCGATCGTGGTCAGGACGCGCTTGATCTGCCGGGTCAGGATCGGGACCTGCTCCGCGGCGATCACGAGCGCCTCCTCAATGCTGGCGAGGGACGAGCGCGCCGCGGGAATGTAGTTCTTGGGCGGATCGAAGGGCAGCTTGGGCGGCGCGTGCTCGGTCGTGTCGAAGTAGTCGATCTGCAGAAAGCGGACCCCCGTGATTCCCTGGGGCACGATCTGGGCGCGAATGTTGCTGGGGACGTAAAGCCCATCGAGCTGGTTCTCAATGTCTGAGCGACGCAGCCCAAGTCGCTCGAGGGACGCGACGTCGACCCGGCTCTCGACGACGAGGTGACGACGGTCGCTCGCGACCCCGATCTTGCCGACCTCGCCGATCTGCACCCCGCGGAACTTGACGGGCGAGCCGACGCCGAGGCCTTGGACGGACTCGTCGAAGTACGTCACGAACACCTCGTGCTCGCGGCGGAGTTTGTTGGCGCCCAAGCCAACAACCGCCAGGCAAGACGCCACGACTCCCAGGACCACGAACAGGCCCAACTTCCAGTGATTCACGGGGGTCACGCCCTGGCCTCCTCCGCCACACTCCGTGGCAATCGGTTGAAGAACGCCCGCACGCGCGGATCGGTGCTCTCGTCCCGAAGCTGACGAGGGTCTCCCCTCGCAATGATGCTCTGGCTGTCTTTGTCGAGGAACGCGCAGCGCGTCGCGATCTTGAAGATGCTCTCCAGCTCGTGGGTCACGAGGACCACGGTCAGACCGAACTGGCGATTGAGGGTCAAGATCAAGTCGTCGAGCTCGACGGCGCTGACCGGGTCGAGGCCCGCCGAAGGCTCGTCGAGGAAGAGCAAGTCGGGCTCTAGGGCAAGCGCCCGCGCGATCGCGGCGCGCTTCTTCATCCCACCCGAGATCTCAGACGGGTAGTGGTGCTCAAACTCGCGCAGGCCGACCAACCCGAGCCGACCTCGGACCAGGCTCGCGATCGCGTCGGGGGGAAGGTCTGTCCAGCGCTCGAGGGGAAGCGAGAGGTTCTGGCCGACGGTCATGGAACCAAACAAGGCCCCCGACTGGAACATGACGCCAAAGGGGGGAGGCCCGACCCGAAAGCGCGGTTCGCCCCACCGCTCGGGGCCGCGCTCGCCGAGTCCTGCGATCTCCACGCTCCCCGCGAGCGGCGTCTGGAGACCGATCAAGTGCTGGAGGAGGGTCGACTTCCCGCAGCCGCTCCCGCCCAACAAGACGAACACGTCGCCCCGGTTGACCGTGAACGTCGCCTCGCGCTGGAGAATGAAGTCGCCCCAACCCATCGTCATCGCCTTGACCCGGATCACCGGCTCGCCCACGGGGGCGTCTCCGCTCGAGTCCGCCTCGTCGGACGGATCCTGCGCGTCTTCGCCGGAAGTCACAGGGCTGAGATCGCTCATACGCCCAACGCGTTGAAGGCGACCGCGAACCCGGCGTCGATCAGGATCAGCGAGAACAGGATCGAGACCACCGCCGTCGTCGTCCGACGACCCACCCCCGCCGCTCCGCCCGTCGTCGCGAGGCCCTGCTGACAGGAGATCCCCCCGATCGCGAGGGCGAACGCGAGGCTCTTGAGCAGGCCAGAGGTCACGTCCCACAGCTCGAGCGCGCCCTGCGTCTCATGGATGTAGGCCATAGGCGTCAGGTCGAGGCTGAACAACCCGACCAGGAGTCCTCCCACGAGGCCCATCACGTCCGCCACGAGCGTCAGGACTGGGAGCGCGATCACGAGCGCCAGGATCCGCGGGATCACGAGGTGGCGAAGAGGATCGAAACCTAGCGTCTTGAGCGCGTCGATCTCCTCGGAGACCTTCATCGTCCCGAGCTCGGCCGCGAAGGCCGCCCCAGACCGTCCACAGACGACGATCGCCGTCATCAGTGGCCCGAGCTCGCGGGTGATCGTCAACCCGACGAGGTCTGCCACGAAAATGCTGGCCCCGAACTGCTCGAGCTGGACCGCCCCCTGGAAGGCCATGATGAACCCGACCAAGAACCCAAACATCATCACGATCGGGAGCCCGTCCGCGCCCGCCCGCTCCAAGACGGGCCAGATCTGGGACCAGCTCAACGTCGCCGGGCGCCTGAGCCCTGAGAACCAAGCCACGATCACAGCGCCCAAGAACTCAAGGCCACCCCGGGCCTCGTCGAGGACCTCCGCGGCTGCGGCCCCGATCTGAGTTAGGAGGGGGACTGGCGCCGGCGGGGTGCGCTCACAGCCGAGTTGACAGCCGTAGAGCGTCAAGATCTCAGCCACGTCGGCGCTCGCGCCCCGGAGGTCCACAGGCGTCCCGTCGCCACAGCTGATGGCGCTCTGGAGCTCGACGATCAGGGCCGCGACGCCCCCGTCCAGACGCTCGACCTCTGAGAGGTCGAACACGACACCGCCGCTCGGGGGAGGGAGGGCGGCGGCGCGGAATTCGGACCACACTCGGTGGGCGTCGGCGAAGCGCAAACTGCCTCGAAGACGCAGCACGCGCCGCCCATCCTCGTCGCGCTGCTCTATCCCGAACTCGGCCAAGGCTACTGGACGAGGGGAGCGATCTTGAGGGAGGCTATGTTGGTCAGGAGCGCCATCAAGTGGACGTCGTCAGCCCCGAGCGGCGAGCCCGGCGTCGAGACGCGCTCGAAGTAGAGCATCCCGAGCGCTCTGGACTCCGTCAGGAGCGGAGCCGCCAAGCCACCCAGCCCTTGGTAGCCCCCCGCGACCCGGATCACCGAGCGGACCTGGAGGCAGCGGCTAATGATCTCCTGAGCGATCCCGGTCCCCTCAGCCGTCCCGTCACGTCGTCGCTCGACGACCATCAGCGGGTTGATCCCGTCCTCCTCGAACAAGACCGTCACGGCCCGATCGGCGGCGAACACGTCGAGGAAGCCGCCCGCGAGACGCTCGAACACGACCTCGAAGTCGTCCTCGTGCATGATCTCGTCGCTCAGCTGGCGAGCGCGAGCCAAGGCCCGAGCCCGCCGGGCGTCGCGCTCACGGGCCCGTCGTCCCTCGGCGTCGTCTTGCGGATCCTGACGGGTGGTCTGGCGACTGCCCTCGGTTCCCGTTCGAGTCGGCGGATCTTCCTGACTCGCTCGCGTGCGACGCGACGAGGTGCTCGAGGCCCGCCCGAGCCGTGTGGTCTGCCCGCGCTTGAGCCCACCGCTGCCCTTGGAGCCCGCGACCTTCATCAAGCGAAGCTTGACGTCCCCGAGCGTGATCACATCGCCCGGCTTGAGCTGGACCTTCTGGCTTTCTGTGCCATTGACCTTGGTCGTCCCGGCGAACAGACCGCGCAACTCGAGCCGATCTCCCGTTCGAGTCAGCACGACTTGGTGAGGCTCTATGCTCGCGTCGTCGAGCACGAGGTCGTTGTCTGCCGCGCGCCCGAGGGCGACCGTCCCCTCTGGGATCGGAAACACGAGCGGCTGCCCGTCTGAGCCTGGAAAGACGAGGCTCAGGTCGGGCGCTGAACCATTGCCTGCTGTACCCTTAGCTGCCACCTTGCGCCTCGTCGAGGCGCCGCACGGCGTCTATCAGCAATGCCATCGTGCCGACGGTGATCGTCGAGCCCCTGGGCGCCACGCCCTCGTGGAACTGGAATCGCCCTGACTGGAGCCCGGCTATGGCGTGAAAGGCGCCCTCTCCTTGGAGGTCGCCGGCCCAGGCGTGCTTGACCTCGCCACCGACGAGGGACAGTCCAGACGCTCCGCCGTCGCCGATCAGGAGCTCACCCTCCTTCTTGGAGAAGTTGAGGAACCCGACGAGCTCGGCCAGTCCGAGGCGCTCGAGGTCGCCTTCGATCAGGGGAGGGCCCCCGCTGGGCGAGGCTTGCCTCTGCCGCTTCTCGATCTCTGCTATCGCGCAGACCGCCTGAATCTTGCGCTGGAGGACTTCCTTCTTGAAGGGCTTGGTGATGTAACTCGAGGCGCCGACTTGGAAGGCCTGGGTGATCCGCGAGTTCTCTCCCTCGCTCGAGACGACAATGATCGGCAGTCGCGCTCCGTGGGGGGACTTGCGAATCTCCTGGATCAAGCTGATCCCATCCATCCCGGGCATGTTCCAGTCGGTGAGGATGAGGTCGATCGACCAGTTCGATTCCTCAAGCTTCTTCAACGCGTCCAGGCCGTTGCGGGCCTCGGTGATCGAAGTGAGGCCGACTTCGCGGAGGACCTTTGCTTGAACCTTGCGAGACAAGCCGGAGTCGTCGACGAGGAGCACGTTCACGCGGTTGCCTTTCGAGGGAGCCAGCCAAAGGCTCGAAGAGAGCAGGTTAGCCCGAAACCCGGGCAGGTGCTACGGCGGAGCCGCCGCTTGCTCGGCCTGTCTACTGAGCCCCTCGCAGCGCCTCTAGGAGGTCATTGGCCCCCTTAACCCACTCCTTGATCGTCTCGACGGTCTTGGGTCGGCGAACCGCGATCACGAGCCCGAGCAGGCGCTGAATCGCTGTGACCATCTTGAGGACCAAGCGAATCCGCACGATCGAGTAGCGGCTGCCCGGATCCAGGAGCGCCTCGTCGAGCGCCCCCTCGAGGGCGAGCCGAAAACTCTCGAGGAGCATCCACTCGCGGCGACGAAGAACCGCGCTGACCGCCGGCCACACGTCCAACACGGCCTCGTAGGGAGCGTTGCGGTGAGCGCCGACGGAGCGCACGACGCCGTAGCCTGCCAGTTCGATGATCGCGCCGTTGACGAGCGAGCGGCTCACGCCGAGGACTTCGGCGACCCGGGCCTGGGCGAGCGGCTCCTGGCGGAGGGCGAGGAGCGCCCAGGTCCGCCCCAGGATCGACTTGAAGCCCCAGTACTCGACCACCGCGCCCGCCGTGTCACAAACGGCGAGGACTTGACGCTCGAGACGGTCCGATTCACCCTCGCCAGACATGAACTTAGGGTAGTTCACCCCTTGTTGTCTTGCCACCCGGCACCCCCTGAGCTACAAGGCTATCAGTTGTTCAGGATTTACTGAACAATGAAGGTTTGCAGCTCAAGGAGGCACGAGCGGCGGTGACTGCGCCCTACGAACAGCCCGAAGCCCACCGCTCGCGAGCCGCGTCGCCCACCTCTCCTGAGTCGCGCCGCTGGTTGACTCGCGTCCACCTCCCCCTCCCCGAGTCGCCGAGCCTCGCCGCCTTCGCCGCCTGGGGCGGGCGCTGCGAGGCTCAGAACCAACCCTGGATCGCCTGGCACGACGCCCAGACCGGCGCCCGCTACCTGGCCGGTGGCGCCCTCTCCAGTTGGTCCCTTGAGCCCAGGGGCGCCTTCCAAGAGGCTGCGAGGCTCAGTTCACGACTCCGTGAACGAGTCGTGGTCGAGCCCCAGGCGGCCGCCCTGCTCCGCGATCTCCCCCTCCTCTGGCATGGCTTCGCGTTCAGCGCGGGGGATTGGACCGGGCCCAACGAGCCCTCCGGTTCGGGGCGCTGGCCCGGGGGCGAGCTGCGTCTCCCGGCCTGGCTGCTCTACGCCCGCGCAGGCCAAGCCGGGCTCGTGGTGCACGCCTGGGGCCAAGGGGAAGGAAGCCCAGGCGCTGTTCACTCACGACTGAACGCACAGGCTCGCGCCCTCCTCAGCTGCCCGCCCCTCGGCGAAACCACTCCCGGTGCTGTGCTCGGCTCGGATCCGGTGGAAGAGGCCCGCTTCCAAAGCCGCGTCGCCCAAGCGACAGCAACCATGGCAGCGGGGGCCGGGAAGAAAGTCGTGCTCAGCCGCCGAGCTACGGCGCGGACCGAGGGGACCTTCGACGCGGCCGCGACCTGGCTCGCCCTAAGCTCGGACCCCAGCGCGCGAGCCTTCGCCTGGAGCCGAGGTCGTGACGGTCAACTCGTCGGCGCGAGCCCCGAGCTCCTGCTCGCGATTCGAGGGGACCGGATCGAGAGCGAGGCCTTGGCCGGAACCGCCGCCTTGGACCGAGCCGCCTGGCTCGCGCGAGACCCCAAGAACCTGCGGGAGCACGAGCTCGTCGTCGAGGCGGTCAGCGCGCTCCTCGCCGAGCAATGTGGAGCCGTCGAGCGCGCCCCGCGGACGCTCCGCCGACTGCGCGGGCTGGCACACCTCCAGACCTCACTCTGGGCTGCGCGGCAACCGGATCACGACCTCCTCAGCCTCGCCAATTCCCTCCACCCCACCCCGGCCCTGGGCGGCGCCCCGCGGGCCTTCGCCTTGAAGTGGCTGGCCGACGAAGAACGCGGCTGGTTCGGGGCGCCGCTCGGATACAGCGACCAAGACGGCGGCGGCGAGCTCTTGGTCACGATTCGCAGCGCCCTCCTCCGCGGATCTGTGGCAGAGCTCTTTGCGGGAGCCGGGATCCTGGCCGAGAGCGACCCCGAGCAAGAGTGGCAGGAGACGAACCTCAAGCTCGCGACAGCGACCCAAGCGCTCTGCGCTCGGAGGAACTCATGAGCCAGGCCACAGCTAACCTGGCTTGGGCCGAGACGCTCCTCGCTTCCCTCGCCTCGCTCGGACTCCGCGAGGTCATAGCCTCCCCAGGCGGGCGCTCGACCCCCCTCGTCCTCGCCGCCCACCGCCACCCGCAGCTGACGCTGAGGATCGTCACCGACGAGCGGGTGGCCGCCTTCACAGCACTCGGGATCGCGCGGGGGTCCGCTCGCCCGGTCGCGCTGGTGGCGACGTCGGGGAGCGCCGGAGGCCACTGGCTGCCAGCGCTCGTCGAAGCCCGCGCCAGCCAGATCGGTCTCCTGGCCCTAACCGCCAACCGTCCCCACGAGCTCCTCGGCTGCGGGGCCCCCCAAGCAGTCCCGCAGCGACACTTCTTCACGGATCAAGTCGGGTTGGCGCGCGCGATCCCGGCCCCAAGCAGCCAGCCGAGCCAGGCTGAGCTGCGCTCGCTCGAGACCCTCGCGCTCGCGGCTTGGAGGGTGGCCAGCGGCGAGGACGCGCTCCCAGTCCACCTCGACCTCGCGTTTCGCGCCCCCCTTTGGGCCCCGCCTGGAGCCAAGAGCGAAACCCCGCTCCCAGGCCCCGCCCCAGTTCGCCGGGCCCCGCCTCGGCTCCTGAGCGGAACCAGGCGACTGACGCGGGCCGCAGTCTCCGCGCTCGCCCGGGAGCTGAGCGCCGTCGAGCGGGGGGTGATTTTCTGCGGACCTGACGCTGGCGGAGCGAGCCCTGCCGCAGCGGCCGCCTTCGCGCCCGTCGTTCGAGAGCTGGCGAGGGCGCTCGGTTGGCCGCTGATCTGCGACGCGGCGAGCGGCCTTCGAAGCCCGGGC
>JAESQQ010000619.1 GCA_016765095.1 Planctomycetota bacterium
CCCCCGCCCGCCCCCTAGGCCGTGCCGATCGGCCGCTCAGGGGCCCCCCGGCGCCTCTCGCGCACTTAACTGTTGCTGCCTCCGTGGCGCTACTTCACCACCCGGAACCCCGCCCCCTTCTTTCGGCCACGGGCGGTAACCTACCCGCGCTGCAGCCCCTACTTCGGAGGATCCGTGAGCAACTCCACCCCGAGCCTCCCCTTGCCCGAGAACGAGCCTGTGATGGGCTTCGCGCCGGGGTCTCCAGAGCGGGCGGAGCTCAAGGCGACTCTCGCCGACATGATGAAGGAGCCGCTTGAAATCCCAATGTGGATCGGCGGGGAGGCGGTCAAGACCGGGAACCTGGTCGAGATCCGAGCGCCCTTCGATCACGACCTCGTGCTGGGTCACTATCACGCGGGCGGAGCAGACGAGACGCGGGCCGCGATCGACGCTGCGCTCGCGGCGCGCGCCGAGTGGGCCGCCCTCCCCTGGTGGCAGCGAGCCTCTGTATTCCGTCGCGCGAGCGAGCTCCTTGAGGGCCCCTTCCGGCAGCGGATCAACGCCGCCACGATGCTCGGCCAGTCCAAGAACTGCTTTCAGGCGGAAGTCGACGCGGCCTGCGAGCTGATCGACTTCTTCCGCTTCAACTGCTACTACGCCGAGCACCTCTACGCCGAGCAGCCGCCTCGCTCGCCCAACAGCATGTGGAACCAGACCGAGCTGCGCGGCCTCGAGGGCTTCGTGTTCGCGATCACGCCTTTCAACTTCACCTCGATCTGCGCCAACCTCTGCGCGGCGCCTGCGCTGATGGGCAACGCCGTCGTCTGGAAGCCCTCCCCGACTCAGATCTACTCGGCCCAGGTGATCGTCGAGTTGTTCGAGGCCGCTGGGCTCCCCAAGGGCGTGATCAACATGGTCCTCGCCGAGGACCCCGTTCCGGTCGGGGACACGGCCCTCAAACACCCGGATCTGGCGGGTGTGCACTTCACCGGGAGCACGCCGACGTTTCAGTACATTTTTCGAACCGTGGGCGAGAACGTCGCCAACTACAAGACCTATCCCCGGCTCGTGGGCGAGACCGGCGGGAAGGACTTCGTCGTCGTGCACACCTCGGCCAACGTGCCGGCCGTGATCACCGCGCTCGTGCGCGGGGCGTTCGAGTACCAAGGGCAGAAGTGCTCGGCGGCGAGTCGGGCCTACGTGCCGACTTCGCTCTGGGACGAGGTCAAGGCCGGCCTCGCGCGCGACCTGGCGACGATCCAAATGGGGACCCCGCTCGACTTCCGCAACTTCGTCAACTCCGTGATCGACGAGCGCTCCTTCGAGAAGATCTCGGGCTATATCCAGCAGGCCAAGGACAGCCCCGACGCCGAGGTGATCTTTGGCGGCGAGTGCGACCGCTCCAAGGGCTGGTTCATTCAGCCGACGGTGATCCTCGCTAAGACTCCAGACTTCCTGACCATGCGAGAGGAAGTCTTCGGTCCCGTGTTGACGATTTACGTCTACCCCGACGCCGAGTGGACCGAGACCCTCGAGCTCTGTGACAAGACCAGCCCCTACGCCCTGACCGGGGCGGTGTTCGCCGACGATCGCCACGTGATCGAGCAGGCCTCGCGGGCGCTCGTTCACAGCGCGGGCAACTTCTACATAAACGACAAGCCGACGGGCGCGGTCGTGGGCCAGCAGCCGTTTGGAGGGGCCCGGGCGTCTGGGACCAACGACAAGGCGGGCGCGCCGCAGAACTTGCTCCGCTGGGTCAGCGCGCGCTCGATCAAGGAGACCTTCGCGCCGCCCGTCGATTATCGCTACCCCTTCCTCGCGGCCGAGTAGGCCTCGGGCCCGAGGTTGATTCGCTTCGACCCCAGCACGCGCACGCTCTCCCTCTCGGTCCGTGACTTGGCCGAGGAGGACGACTATCGGTTCGCGGGTCCGTCGCCGGTCTCGCTCAAGCGCCGGGCGCAAATGGGTCAGCAGGCGCACGAGGACCACCAAGGCGCCCGCGAAGAGGAGATCGGCAGCTACCGGCGTGAGCGGAGCGTGCGCTACGAGACGCGGCGCGACGAATGGCGGGTCGTCGTTGCGGGACGCATTGACGGGATCTACACCGACGACGAGGGCCGCACGGTGATCGAGGAGGTCAAGACCGTCGTCGTCTCCGACTCCGAGTTCGAGGCGATCACGCCGGCCGATTACCCGGCCTACACGCGACAGCTGCAGCTCTATCGCTATCTGCTCGAGGCGGGCAGCAGCGCGCTCGCGTTTGGCGAAGGCGCGCCTGAGATTGCGCTTCACCTCCACATGATCGCGCTCCCGAGCAAGGCGACCCGGACCCTGGTCCTCGACTACACACGCGAGGAGTGCGACGCCCACGTCGGAGCCCGACTCGACGTGCTCTTGAAGCTGCACGGCGTCGAGAGCGCACAGCGCACTCGGCGCCGGGCCGGCCTGGACTTGATCGCGTTTCCGCACGCCGAGAAGCGGCCGCACCAAGACGCCCTGACCGACGCGATCGCGGCGGGACTCGCCGGGCCCAAGCGCGTTCTGGTCTCGGCGCCTCCCGGGATCGGTAAGACCGCCGCCAGTCTGGTTCCAGCCCTGCGCCGGGCCTGGGAGCTGGGCGGGCGCGTGTTCGTCGCGACGAGCAAGACGACTCAGCAGCAGATCTTCGCGGAGACGCTCAAGAAAATGGTCGAGCGCGGGACGCCGGTCACGAGCGTCGTGTTGACTGCGCGCGAGAAGGCCTGCCTCAACGACGTCGTCCACTGCCACGAAGACGCTTGCCGCTACGCCCGCGACTATGAGAAGAAGCTCCACGAGAGCGGGGCCTTCGAGCGGCTCCGTCGGCTCCCCGTCGCGAGCAAGATCGGGATCGAGCGCGAGGCCGAGGAGCACCAGTTCTGCCCCTTCGAGGCGGCCTTGGACCTCAGCGACGAAGTCGACGTGGTGATCGGGGACTACAACTACGCCTTCGATCCCGGCGCCGCGCTCAAGCGAATGTTTGTTGAGCGCGAGCCTGACGACGTGGTCCTGATCGTGGACGAGGCTCACAACCTCTACGAGCGCGCGCGCGGCTACTACTCGCCCGAGCTGCGCTGCGAGATCCTTCGTCGGCTCGAGCAGGGCTTGGTCGGGGCAGAGCACCCTGTTCAGCGGCGAGCGCGCGGCTTGATCCGCAAGCTCCTCGACTACCTCGGACAAGTTGGCCGGGGCGAGGCGAGCGTGATCCCTGAGCCGGTGCCTGCTCCCGAGCCACCCCCCGAAAACCTGCTCCTGTTCGCGGACCCTGCGGCTGGCGCGCGGCCGCCTTCGCAGCGGGCCCCTCGTGTCCGTCCTCCTTCGGATCGAATCCCGACTCCGCTCGCGAGCAAGACCCCGCGCGGGGACGGACCGCTCGCCGAGGAGCGCGAAGTCGAGGTCGACATGGCCTTCTTTCAAGCGCTCCGAGACGAGCTGGGCGAGCTCTCGGTCGCCTGGTTTGCCGAGGGCAAGGCCAAGGGGGGTCGGGATCCGGATCCGGTCACGGCGGCCAGTCGGCTCGTGGCGCGCTTTACGGGCGTGGCGGAGCTGGGCGGAGACGAGTTCAGCATGATCTGGCGCGCGCCCGAGGGCGGCCTGCTCCAAGTCCTCTGCAAGGACCCCTCGCGTCAGCTCGCGCGGCGCTTTCAAGCGTGCGCGGGGGCGGTCGCGATCTCGGCGACGCTCGAGCCGCTGGAGTTCTACCGCGACGTGCTCGGCTTGGGCGACGACGCGCACATTGAGGCCTTTCGTTCGCCCTTCGATCCCGCGCGGCGCGAGGTCCTGGTGTTGGACCTCGCCCGGACGACGTATCACGACCGCGAGCGTGATCTCCCGATCGTGGAAGACGGGATCCGGGCTGTCGTCGCCGCTCGCGCTGGGAACTACCTCGTGTGTTGCCCCTCGTTCAGCTACCTGGAGCGCCTCCACCAGCGGTTCGAGAACCTGCCGGGGTATGAGGTCTTGCGTCAGCAGCGCTCGATGCCGACCGCAGATCGAACCGCCGTCTTGGAGCGGCTGCGCGAGGGCCCGGCCCGAGGTGACTTGCCGGTCCTGCTGTTCGTGGTCCAGGGCGGGATCTTCACCGAGGGTGTCGATTACCCGGGCGAGGCCTGTGTGGGGGCGATCGTGGTTGGACCCGGGCTGCCCGCGGTCAGCTACGAGCGAAGCCTGATGCGCGACTACTACGAGCGCACGTCGGGGAAGGGGTTTGAGTACGCCTTCATCTACCCGGGCATGAACAAGGTGATCCAGAGCGCGGGGCGCGTGATCCGAACTCCGACCGACGCGGGGGTCGTGGTCCTGATCGGGGCCCGGTTCGCTTCGCCTCGATACTCGAGTCAGCTGCCGCGCGATTGGTATCGGCGCTCCCCCCGTGAGCTAATCTCCCGGGACCCGTATCGGGACCTCAGCGAGTTTTGGCAGCGAATTGGAGGCGAAGGTGGCTAAGCGACGATCCAGAGACGACGACTACGACGACGACGACGGCTACGACGACGACGACGACGACTACGACGACGACTACGCTTCGTCGGGTCCCAGCAACAACAAGGGCGTGATCATTGGGATCTCGGTCGTGGGCCTGCTCGTCGTCTTGGTCACCGGGAGCATGGTCTTCGCGGCCATGAAGAAGGCTCGCAAGCGGGCGTCCTCGACGTATTGCGCGAACAACATGCGGCAGCTCGGCTTGGGCGCGATCCAGTACGGGGACGACAAGCGTTTCCTGCCACACGTCGGCCCGACCAAGGATTTGGACGGCAAGGCAGACACCGATCACGCTTCGCGGGCGTTCGCGACTCAGTTTTACTACGGCTACAACGACAACCCGGAGTCCATGATTTGCCCGTCCAGCAATGACGCTGCGGTTCCGGGCCGAGTGCCAGACTCGCTCCGCGACTGGACCTGGGGTGGTCAGAAAAACCCCGAGCCTAAGGTCGCACCCTTGATCGCCCGCGCGCCTATGCCGACCCTCGTCGAGAACTTTGAGCTGAGCTACGCCTGGACGCGAAGGGGCTACAACCGGAACATGCGCTCGACCTCAATCCTCGCTGCAGGCAAGGTCGCCAACGATCACGGGGAGCCGGGTCGCAATGTGCTCAACGCTGACGCGACGGTCCGATACGTCTCGGAGGCCTCCCCGATCCGAACGGAGCTGTCCTCGGTCGAGCGGGGCGGTGGCTATCTCCCGCTGGTCGACTAGTACCTCGCAGGGTTTTGAGCGGCAAGGCCTGGGGGCTGGGCGGGGGTAAACCCCGCCCCTACCAATGCGTGTTGTGAGCCGTCCAATAGGGTGCCTTGCGGAGGGGCCCTCTTGCGATCTGTAGGGTGCGGGGTTTACCCCCG
>JAESQQ010000620.1 GCA_016765095.1 Planctomycetota bacterium
CCCTCCCGCGGGCGGGGGTAAACCCCGCCCCTACATTCACCTGCACCGGTGTTTCCGGGGCGAGCCACTAGTAACCGCCACCGCTAGAAGAAGTGGACTTGGCAGCCCCGCCGCCGAGGCCGCGCAGCTCGTGCATGATCTTGACTCCAGCGCTGGCGCCGATCCGGTTCGCCCCGCTCTCGATCATGCGAATCGCGTCTGCCTGGTTGCGAACCCCGCCCGAAGCCTTGACCCCGATTCCGTCGCCAACGACCCGACGCATCAACGCCACGTCTGGGGCCGTCGCCCCACCGGTCGAGAACCCAGTCGAAGTCTTGACGAAGTCGGCGCCCGCCGCCTGACTGGCCTTGCAGCCGTCGATCTTCTCCTGGTCGCCAAGGAGCGCCGTCTCGAGGATCACCTTCAAGACCACGCCGGGGATCGCGTTCCGAACCGCCCGAATGTCGTCCTCGACCACGTCCAGCTGTCCGCTCTTGAGCGCACCGACGTTGACGACCATGTCGATCTCGGTCGCGCCCTGATCAACAGCGAGGCGAGCCTCCGCAGCCTTGATCGCCGGCTGGCTCGCGCCGAGCGGGAACCCAATCACCGTGCAGATCTCGACCGGGTGACCCTTGAGGGTCTCCGCCGCGAAGGGAACCCAGTAGGGGTTTATGCAAACGCTCTTGAAGCCGTATTTCGCGGCCTCGGCGCAGAGGTGGAGGACTTGCTCCTTGCTCGCGTCAGCCTTGAGCAGCGTGTGGTCGATCATGGACGCGATCTTGGCGTCGATCGCGCCGATCCCTGGGAGCGCGCCGATCCGAGACGCGCCCGCGTCGATCACGCTCTGGGCGGAGCTGTTGCAGCGGTTTAGGCAGTGACCGGGCGTGTCGCACACCGAGCAGAAGGGGGGACCGACCCGCTTCTCCCCTGTCCCCACGATCGGGAGGCCACGCGAGAATCGACGCGCGATCTCCGTCGCCACTTTCTCGAGGAGCGTGTTTTGGTCAATCGAAGACAAATCCGTCACTCCGACGCTCCCTCAGCGGCAGCGGCCGCTCGGCTGAGCTCGAGAACCGAGCTCCCCACCAGGCTGGGCTCGTCGCTCAGCGCGAGCTCGTCAACGACCGCCGTGATCACCGCCGCGAGCGGGATCTGGTCGTCCTCGAAAATGATCCGGACTCCGCCGCCCTCCTTGAGGGTCAGAACGAGGTCTGAGATCCCCGCTTGAACAAGGTCAAGCGCCAGGAACGAAGGGCCTCGGGCGGTCCGCCCGTCGGTGTCGACCGGCTGGCAAACCAGGATCTTGTGACCCGTGAGCTTCTCGTTCTTGACCGTCGAGACGACGTTCCCGGTCACTCGGCAAAGCATCATAGGCCTGCTCCTCCGCGATCGTCGGAGGCGAGAACTTCGGCGGACTGGTCGTTGAGTTCGTCGACGATCCCCACGATCGCGCAGTCGATGGGCACGTTTTTTAGGGCCGGGAAGGCCAGCGTGGCCTCGTACTGGTCAACGGTGAAGACGAGCTCGCCTGGGCCGGCTCCGACCGAGTCGCACGCCACGCGGGTCCCACCCGCCCGCGTTCCGTCACCGCTGAGCGGCTGGATCAGCTGCATCTTGAGCCCTGCGAAGCCGTCGTGCTTCTGGCTAGCCCACACCGTTCCGATCACGCGGCCGAGGTTCATGAGCGAAGAAAGCTCCCCTCGATCGCGCGGATCTTGTCGACCCGCCGCGCATGGCGTCCACCACCGGTCGGGGTCCGTAGCCAGGCGTCTACGATCGCCTTCAGACCCGCCTCGTCGAGGCCGGTCGAGCCCAGGCAGAGGACGTTCGCGCCGTTGTGCTCCCGACTGTTGCTGGCCGTGCGGGCGTCATGGCAAGTCGCCGCCAGGACACCTGGGACTTTGTTGGCTGCCATGGCGGAGCCGATCCCCGCGCCGTCGATCAGAATGCCCCAGCGGGCGTCCCCGAGCGCGACCGCCTTGGCGACCGCCGCCGCGAGGTCGGGATAGTCGCAAGAGGCCTTGGTGTGAGTCCCAAGATCCCTGACCGACAAACCTCGGCCCTCGAGCCAGCTCCGCAGCGTCTCCTTGAGGTCGAACCCGCCGTGGTCCGCGCCAATCGCGATCACACCGCCTTCTAGCGGAGCGGGACCCGCCCCCGCGTCGTCACCCTTGGGCGTCGAGCCGAGCGACGAAGCACCCGCGATCCTGATCTGAATTCCGCAGTCGACCGCCAGGTCGTGAGCGAGAGGCGTCACGATCGTCCCGGCTGGGACGTCGAGAACCTTCGTGCCCGCCTGGCGCGCAGCCCGGATCTCTTCTTGGCTCACGAGGGAGCGCGAGAGGCCGGCTCGCTCGGCGAGGGCCCGCTTCTCGGTCGGGTCGCTGGCGCCGGTCATTTCCCGCAGGACGTCCCGGGCGACCGCCGCGATCTGATCATGCGTGGGGAGGCTCACGCGGTCCTCCCGGACGAGTGATCAGCGCCGCTGGCGCTCGCTGCATGAAGTGCTTGTTTGGAATCCACTCGGCTAGGACTCAGGCTGAGCCTCGAGCTGGGCGACGAGTGGGTCTCGTCGAGCGGCGTAGGAAGCCTCAAGCTCTTGGGGATCACAGACTTGGAGATCGTCGACGACAGCCATGATCAGGGCGTCGATCGGCCGTCCCTCAACAAGGGGGCTTTGACGCGCCGCAGAACCCTGGGAGACCAAGACGACGTCGCCGACGCCGGCCTGGACGACGTCCACGGCTATCACGAAGCGCTGTTGGGGCTTGAGCTCCGTGTCGAGCTCACGCACGACTAGGAGCTTCAGACCTTCGAGGCGGGGGTCCTTGCGGGTAGCCCACACGGTCCCAATCACGCGACCCAGGAACATAAGAATCCTCTTGAGTTGGAGCGCGACATGCTACGCCTGAGGCGAGCCCCAAGCAACCACCTCGGCAGGACCGGCCAGCCTTTCCGGGTCCGTTGACAGCAGCGCACCCCCTCCCTATCTTCACGCCCTCTCGGGGCGCCAGAGCCCCACAAGACCCTGGCCTCGCGAACCAGCGCGGCCAATCCCAACCGGAGGCACCCCGTGGGCGTGTTCGATTCGATGGTCCGCGAAGATGGCCACGAGCAGGTGATCTTCTGTCGCAACGAAGCGGCAGGCCTCAGGGCGATCATCGCGATCCACGACACCACCCTCGGCCCCGCCCTCGGTGGTTGCCGGATGTGGGACTACGCGTCTGAGGACGAGGCGCTGACCGACGTGCTCCGGCTCGCGCGCGGCATGACCTACAAGGCGGCCGCCGCTGGGCTCAACCTCGGGGGTGGCAAGGCGGTCATCATTGGCAAGCGCGACCAGAAGTCCGAGGCCATGTTCCGCGTGTTCGGCCGCTTCATTGAGTCGCTCAACGGGCGCTACATAACGGCTGAGGACGTCGGCACGACCGTCCACGACATGGAGAACATCTTCATGGAGACCAAGTACGTGACCGGCGTGGCGCCGGCTCACGGCGGCTCAGGCGACCCTTCGCCTGTTACGGCCTTCGGTGTGTTCAGGGGCATGCAGGCCTCGGCCGCAGCTGCGTTTGGAAGCGAGTCCTACCAAGGCAAGCGGGTCGCGCTCCAAGGCCTCGGCAACGTCGGTAGTCACCTCCTCAAGCACCTCGCCGAAGACGGCGCCGTGCTCACGGTCACCGACATAGACAAGGAGCGCTGCGACACCCTGGCCAAGGAATACGGCTGCGAAGTCGTCTCCCCCGAGGCGATCTACGACGTCGACTGCGACGTGTTCTCACCCAACGCCTTCGGCGCTGTGATCAACGACGACACGATCAAGCGCCTCAAGTGCAAGGTCGTCTGTGGTGGGGCCAACAACCAGCTCAAGACCGACCGGCACGGAATTGAACTTGGCGAACGGGAGATCCTCTACGCTCCCGACTACGTCGTGAACGCCGGCGGCCTGATCAACGTCTACGTCGAAATGGAGGGCTACGTGCGCGAGCGCGCCCTCCGCATGGCCTCGGGCATTTACCAGAACACCGAGCGCGTGATCAACATCTCCCGCGAACAGGGAATCCCGACCTACGAGGCCGCCGATCGGTTCGCCGAAGAGCGGATCGAGAAGATCGGTCAGATCAAGCGCGGGTTCTTCGGCGGCATCTAGACTGCTTTGCCTTCGAGAGCGAAATGAGCTCGATCCCGGGCGCCTTGTGGCAAAGCAGTCTCTAGGGAAGATTTGATTAGCTTCGCCCTCTCGCCGCGGTTGAACAATGACCCAAGCAGAGACCGCGCGCGGGGTTGACTGACCTCGCCGCTACCCTGGCGAGGTGCTGGCCTTCGACATAGAGACCTACGCAGCCTGGGACTCCCTCAGCCCTGCGCTCCGGGACTATCTGGAGGGTCGTGACCAAGCCCGGGGGATCGCTCCCGACCACAGGCGGGCGGCCGCTCAGACCGCCTCCCTCCTTCCGGGAGTCGCCCAGGTGATTGCGGTCGGACTCTGGGGCGGCGAGGCGAATTCGGAGCGCCTCAGCCTGAGCCTCGATCCAACGCTCGAGACTCCACACGTCGACAAGAAGGGCGACCTCGACGAAGGCTGGGTGCGTCACTGCTTCCGGGCGGAGGCGGACCTCCTGCGCGCATTCTGGGCGCTGGTCGGCGAGGCCACCGCCGCTGGCCGCCGACTCGTCTCCTTCAATGGGCGAGCGTTCGACGGCCCCATGCTGAGCCTGCGCTCCGCCGTGCTCGGAATCCCCCCCAGCGTGGCCCTCGTCGGGCCCCGTCAGAACATGATCCCCCACACCGACCTCGTCGAGCTGCTCAGCTTTAGCGGAGCCCGGCGAGATCGCTACACCTTTGCGTATTGGTGCGAGGTGTTCGGAGTCGCGAGCCCCAAGCAAGAGCTCAACGGCGCGGCGGTCGGAGGAGCCTTCGAACGTGGCGAGCACGAGACAATTGCGCGCTACGCCCTCGAAGATGCCCGCGCGACAGGCGAGCTCTACCAACGTCTTCAACCGACACTCGTGCCCCTCGTCGGTTCGGAATAGCCATGCCCGCTCGCGTGATCCAGGGAGGCCTTGGCTCGACAAGTTCTCTGAACCTTCGCCGGGTCACCCCGGACGAATCCCTTTACCTAGCGGACCTTGGGAGGCAAAGGACCCAAGCCTTGTGCCCCCTCGGCCAACCCTTTAGGGTCCCCTCGATCGCCGGGTCAGCGACAGCGTCGCTGGCACCAGAGACGGAATCCCAGCGCCGAGAGCGCACAGGAGGCAACGTGGAGCTGAAGCAGGCGAACCTCGAACTGAGCGGGCTGACCGCCATTCGACGCAACCTCACGGTCGCGGAGCTCTACGAGGAAGCGATCCGTCAAGGAGAGGGCCAGCTCGTCCGCGGTGGCTCCTTCGCGACCCTGACCGGCAACTACACCGGCCGCTCGGCGAATGACAAGTTCGTAGTCTGCGACGAGACGACCGAGCACGAGATCTGGTGGGAAGGAGGAGCCCACCGCTTGGAGCGAGCCGACTTCAATCGGCTCCGCGCTCGCCAGTCGGCCTACCTCCAAGGTCGTCAGGTCTATGTTCGCGACTGCTACGCAGGCTGGGATCCCAAGCACCGGATTCGCGTCCGCGTGATCACTCAACACGCCTGGCACAACCTGTTCGCGCACAACATGTTCGTCCCGATCCCGGCGGACGAGCTCCCGAGCACAGACGAGTTCACCCCCGACTTTACGGTCCTGCACACGCCCGACCTCAAGGCAGACCCTACGGTCGACAACACCAAGAGCGAGGCCTTCGTGGCCCTCGACTTCACCCAGAAGCTGGTCGTGATCGGCGGCACGAGCTACGCCGGCGAGATCAAGAAGTCGATCTTCACGGTCCTCAACTACTACCTCCCCAAGGAAGGCGTGATGGGGATGCACTGCTCGGCGAACACCGGGCCCGAGGGCGGCTCGGCGCTCTTCTTCGGCCTCTCGGGGACGGGCAAGACGACCCTCTCCGCTGACGCGAGCCGGGGTCTGATTGGCGACGACGAGCACGGCTGGGGCGACGAGGGCGTGTTCAACTTCGAGGGCGGCTGCTACGCCAAGGTGATCAAGCTCTCGGCGGAGGCCGAGCCTGAGATCTTCGCGACCACGAACAACTACGGGACGATCCTCGAGAACGTGGTGGTCCGCGAGGACCGAACCCTCGACCTAGACGACGACCGCTACACCCAGAACACACGCGCCAGCTACCCCCTCGGCCAGATCCCGAACGTCGTCGAGGGCGGCTGCGCCGGGCACCCCAAGAACGTGATCTTTCTGACCTGCGACGCGTTCGGGGTCCTGCCTCCGATCGCCAAGCTGACGCCCGAGCAGGCCATGTATCACTTCGTGAGCGGCTACACCGCCAAGGTCGCCGGCACCGAGCGCGGCGTGACCGAGCCTGAGGCGACCTTCTCGGCCTGCTTCGGCGCGCCCTTCATGCCGCTCCACCCGGGCACCTACGCCAAGCTGCTCGGCGAGAAGATCGCCGCCCACAGCGCCACCTGCTGGCTCGTCAACACCGGCTGGAGCGGAGGTCCCTACGGGACAGGAGAGCGGATGCCGATCCGCTACTCTCGCGCAATCGTGCACGCCGCCCTCGAGGGTGCCCTCGACGGAGTCGAGACCGTCGCAGATCCCGTGTTTGGCTTCGGGATTCCAGCCACGGTCCCCGAAGTCCCGACCGAGATCCTGACGCCACGCAACACCTGGAGCGACGGCGAGGCCTACGACGAGAAGGCCAACAGCCTCGCCGACATGTTCGTAGCGAACTTCGGGTCGTTCCGCGAGGGAACCTCAGCCGAGGTCCTGGCCGCCGCCCCCAAGGCTCGCGCTACGAGCTAGAGGCGGCGCTGGCCCCCTGGCCCCCTGGCCC
>JAESQQ010000621.1 GCA_016765095.1 Planctomycetota bacterium
GCTTTTGGCGCGGCGGCCTCCGGCTCGGCGGATTCAGGCGCGGTGGCCTCTTCGCGCGCGGCGGTCTCTTCAGGCGCTGCGGCCTCCTCAGACGCAGCGGCTCCCTCGGGCTTCTCTTCGGAGCTGCTCACTTTCCACCCACGATCACGAAGGCTTTCGGAGTGAACAGTGCGGCGACCCCAGGCGGGAGCTTCTCCCCCTCGCGCCGGAGCGCAATCAAGAGGAAGGCTCGCTGGCCTTTGGCCGGAAAGCGCGACCACTGCAAGATCCGAGCGTTGCCGGTCTGACCTACGCGGTCGGAGCGAAACGCGAGCCGGGCGGCGAACTCGAGGCGAAGCCCGTCCGGCTGCTCGATCGCGCTCAGCTGCTTGTAGGAACGCCAGCGCTCGAACGCGTCACGCTCGAGGCGGATCCGGAGGGCCGCCAAGTCGACGACCCCGGGGTATTCCAGGACGCGGACGAGGACCAACACGCCCTCCAAGCGAAACATGAGGCGATCCACGGGATCTCGACACTCCGCAGGCTCCGCGCCGGCCGGAATCGTGAGCGAGTAGCCGAGCGCGCTGTCGTCAAAGGTCTTGCCCTTGACGCAGATTGGCGGTGGCGTCCCGAGTGGACCTTCCCGCCAGGCGGAGAGGTCGCCCCCTCGCCCGAGGGCTTGGAGGAGCGCTCCGGCCACGGCCTCGACCGCAGCGTTCTGCCCGGGGTCGGGACCGGGTTTGGCCTGCAAGAGGCAGGCCTCCCAGGCCGCGCGTCGCTTGGCGAGGGCGTCGGCGAGGGCTCCGAGGGCCTCGAGAGCCTTGGGGCGCGGCGGAAGCAGGACCCGGCGGCGAAACATGGCGAGGTCCATGCGCGCGCTCATGAGGGCAGGGCCCCAGCTCTCGCTCAGAAACGAGCCTCGAAACGCACCGAGGTGCGGCTCGCGCTTAGCGAGGCGAAGCGCGAGGTGGAATCGTCCTCGTCGCTCGAGGGTCGCGCTCAGCTCTCGAAACGTGTCGTGAGCCCCGCTAAACCAGGAATCGAGGCGAGCCGCCGCCGCCTGGCCCTGCTTGGCCGTGCCGACCTGCGCCCGGACCGTCTTCTCGCCCAAGACGAGCTCGTATCTCCCTGCAGGCAAGTAACGTCGCGTCTTGAGCAAGCCGCGCGGCCCGTCCACGAGGAGCGGGATCCGCGCGGAGCCGCGAGCGAGCCAAGCATGATCGGGAGGGTCCGCGCCAAGCGGAAAGGCATGGGTCGTCCAGGCGCCTTGTTGTTGGCTCTTGGCGGGGACCGCGTTCTGAGCGCTCGCCGGCGGGGCGAGTCCGAACAGAAGTCCAAACAAGAGAAGGGCCAGCGTCGTCGAAGAGCGCGCTCTCCGAATTCGCATTGAGTCGTGCGGCGAAGAACCGCGCGAGTCCACCACCCCCCCACAGTTTGGGTAGGTCATGGGGGACACCGTAGCGGCAGTTCTTCGCTCGTGCCAGGGATTGCTCACAGCCACTCCTGAGCCGGTCCGCGCAAGACGTCGAGGAGCTCTCGCTCGGGCGTCCCCTCGCCTGGCTCCGCCATGTAGTCGAATCGGACCCGCGGGGGGAGCGAAACGAGAATGCTCTCGGTCCGTCCCCCGGTCTGAAGTCCGAACCGGGTGCCTCGGTCATGAATCAAGTTGAACTCGACGTAGCGGCCGCGTCGCTGGAGGTGCCAGCGCTCCTGCTCGGCAGTCGTCGGGCTGTCCTTGCGCCGCTCCAAGAGGGGCAAGTAGCTCGGCATTAACGCGAGGCCGTAGTCGCGATCGAAGGCCAACCAGGCGTCCGCGTCGCCTTTCTGGTGATCGAAGAACACCCCGCCCACCCCGCGAGCCTCGCCGCGGTGGGCGTTGTGGAAGTAGCGATCAGCCCAGGCCTTCCACTCGGGATAGTCCGCGACGCTGTGCCGATCGCAGGCGTCTCGGACGGTGCGGTGAAAGTACGCTGCGTCCTCGCGATAGAGGTAGTAGGGCGTCAGATCGCTCCCGCCCCCAAACCAAGAGACCACGCTCTCGCCTTCGCCCGCCTCGAAGTAGCGAAGGTTGGCGTGCATGGTCGGAGCGTGCGGGTTGCGCGGGTGGAAGATCATGGAGATCCCCGTCGCAAAGAAAGTCTTGGCCTCGATCCCGAGGTGTTCGACCAAGGCCGGCGGAGCCTCGCCGTGCACGGCGCTGACGTTGACCGCGCCCTTCTCGATCGCGGCTCCTTCGGCCAAGACGCGAGTCCAGCCGCCTCCTCCGCCGGGGCGCTCCCAGGCGTCCTCAACAAAAGTCGCCCCGCCCTCGAGGGTCTCGAGGTCCTCACAGATCGAAGCCTGCAGCTCACGGAAGAGACGCTCGGCGCGTACTCGAACCGGGTCAGCCATGGTCACTCCTCAAGCAAGGGGGCAGTGCGTTGCAGCGCGCGCCAGCGAAAGGTCCCGGGCCGCCCGCCTGCCCTACTCTTCTCTTTTCCTGGTTTCTTGGGTTCCTAAGAATCTCTTAGGAACCCAGGAACCCAGGAAAAGAGAAACAAAGACCGGGCCCCTACACGAGTGACGGCTCGGCCGGCGAGAGCGCTAGAGCAGGTCTTGGACTGACTCGCGCTCGGCCTCAAGCTCGGCCCACGTCGCGGCCTGCTTCTCCTTGACCCAATCGCTGCAGGTCAGGCCCGTCACGACTCGGTAGCCGCCGCCCGTGCAGACCACGGGGAAGCTGGTCACGATCCCCTCAGGCGCCCCGTAGCTGCCGTCCGAGCGAATCGCCATTGAAGTCCAAGTCCCGCTCGGGGTCCCGCGGATCCAGTCGCTGACGTGCTCGATCGCGGCGTGCGCGGCCGACTTGGCGGAGCTCTGGCCGCGCGCTGTAATGATCGCCTTGCCGCGAGTCGCGACCTTCGTGCAGAACTCACCCTGGAGCCAAGCCGCGTCGCCGATCACGTCGACGGCGGGGAGGCAGTGGATCAGAGCGTGCTCGGTGTCGGGGACCATGGTCGGGCTGTGGTTGCCCCAGATCACCATGCCCGAGACGTCGCGCGGGGTGACGCCAGCCTTGATCGCGAGCTGCGCGGTGGCACGGTTGTGATCGAGCCGGGTCATGGCCGTGAAGTTCTCGGGGCCCATGCCGTGCTTGCCGGCGGCCTATTGAGCGATCAGGCAGTTGGTGTTGGCGGGGTTCCCGACGACGACGACCTTGACGTCCTTGCGGGCCGCCTTGGCGATCGCGGCGCCTTGGCCGGTGAAGATCGGCCCGTTGGCGCGGAGCAGATCTGCGCGGACCATGCCCGGGCCGCGCGGACGCGCGCCGACCAGGAACACCGCCTCGGCGTCGCCGAAGCCCTCGTCGAGGTCCGTGGTGCAGATCACGTCGTGGAGGAGATCTTGGGCGCAGTCGAAGAGCTCCATTGCCACGCCCGCGAGCGCAGGCAGGGCCGGCTCGATCTCAACGAGCTTGAGGATCACCGGCTGATCGGGACCGAACACGTCTCCGTTGAGGATCCGGGGGAGGAGGGCATAGCCAATGTTTCCGGCGGCTCCGGTGACGCTGACGACGACTGGCTTCATAGGGTCTCCTTTGCGCGAGGCGCGCTGGGCCAAGTGACTGGGGGCCGAGAGTGTCTGGCGGCTCGGGCCACCCGTCAAGCGCCCCGGACAAGCCCTCCCCCCGCGTAAGATCAGCCCCATGCGGACCTGGCACCTCAACTGTGGAACCCTCCGGCCCCCCGGGGGGCGCTTCGTCAACGGAGAGGGCGGAATCGCGAGTAAAGCGCGCCTTGTGTGCCATTGCCTCGTCGTCGAGACCGCCCGCGACGGGCTCGTTCTGATCGACACCGGCTTTGGCGAGCAGGACCTCCACGGCCGAGGCTTCCTCCACCGGACGCGCCTCAAGCTGCTCGGGGCCTCGGTCGGCGAAGACGAGCCCGCCGTTCGTCAGTTGGCCCGCTTAGGTTATCAACCGAGCGACGTCCGCCACATTGTCCTGACCCACCTCGACCTCGATCACGCGGGCGGACTCGCGGACTTTCCTCTCGCCGAAGTCCACGTCTACGCCGCCGAGCTCGAAGCCGCGCTCAACCCGCAGACGCTCATGGACCGCAATCGCTACCGCCCCGTGACCTGGGCTCACCGCCCGCGCTGGGTCCGCCACCGCGTCGAGGGTGAGCGCTGGAAGGGCTTCGAGTGCGTTCGACGGATCCAAGGCCTGCCCCCCGAGATCCTGCTCGTGCCCATGCTCGGTCACACCCGAGGCCACTGCGCGATCGCCGTCGAGACTGATCAGGGGTTTCTGCTCCACGCCGGAGACGCCTACTTCCACGCCGGCCAGGTCCACCCCAACCACCCCTTCTGCCCCTCGGGTCTCGATCTGTTTCAGCAGGTGATCTGCGTCGACGACGTCGCCCGCCGACAAAACCTGGAGCGGCTCCGCGATCTGGTCCGCGACCACGGCCACGAGGTCCGCGTGTTTTCGGCCCACGATCCCGACGAGCTCAATCGCTGCGTACGGGTCGCCGACGAGCTGCGCGTCTAGACCGCAGGCTCAGGTTCGGCTGGCCGCTCCGCCCCTTGGTCACGCGCGACCGGGAAGGGCTTGAAGATCAGGAGACAGACGGGGAGCAAGAACAGATCGCCGATCAGAGCCCCGATCACGGTCACCTCCATGCAGAGGCCAAACACCCGTGTAATCGGAAACCCAGAGGCTAGGAGCGCTGAGTAGCCGGCCGCGAGGAGGACCGTCGTCGTCACGATCGCGCCCCCGGTGCCGCGGAAGGTCCGCATGAGCGCATTCACATACGCGGCGTCGAGCGCGGCTGCGTCGCCGACAGGAGGAGGCGGCTCGGCGGCCCACTCGGCGCGGAACCGAGCCATGAAGTGGATCGTGTCGTCGACGGCCAACCCGAGCGAGACCGAGAACACGATCACCGAGGTCACTCGGAGGTCCATTCCGACCGCCCCCATGAAGCCCAAGGTCAACAGGAGCGGCGTCACGTTGGGAATCATGCTGACCAAGCCGGCACGGAACGAGCGAAGCAGGAGGCACATGGTCGGGAAGATCACCGCGAAGGCGAGGAGCAGGCTCCCGAACAGGTCGAGGATCAGCGTGTTGACACCGCGACTCGCGACCGGGCCTCCCCCGCTCAAACGACAGGTCAACCCCAGCTCGCGCTGCCGCTCCTTCGTCTGCTCCAAGAGCCGATCGATCCGCTCGAAGCGGGCGTTTAGGATCCGCGCCCCCTCGTCCTTGCCCTGCGCGGTCAGGCGCAGCGCGCGAGCCTCGGGCTGGATCAGACGCGACAGCTCCCCTCCTCGCCCAGCTCTCTCAAGGCCGAGCTGGAGCAGCGAGAAGAGCTGAAAGGCCTCTGCTTTTGTCGTCGGAAGACGCCTCGCGGCGGGGTCGCCGCCCTCCCGAGCGCAGTTGGTCTCACGAAGCAGATCGAGGATCGAGAACGAGGGGAAGCCCTCGGCCTGGAGAGCGGCCTCGAGCTCAACGAGGTAGGCCAGCGCGGCCGGCTCGAGCGGGGTCGTTCCCTCGTCCCAGCGGACGACGAGGCTGATCGGGACGATCCCCATGAAGTCGCGCTCGAGGCGATCGTTGGCGAGGACGAGCGGCGAGTCGCTCGGGAAGGCCTCGTAAATGTTGTTCTCCTCGTGCACCTGGGAGGCGAAGCCGGCGGCCACGAGCAGGCCGATCCCACCGACGACGAGGACCGTCCAGCGGTGAGCAGCGACCCAGACCCCCAGCCCCTCGCTGAGGTCCTGGATCCGGCGGTCGGTGGCCTTGCCTGCGGGCGAGAGGGTCGGCTTCCACATGCTGAGCACAGCCGGCACGAGGATCACGACGACCCCGTAGGCGATCATGACGCCGACCGCGGCCGAGAGCCCGAACCGCTTGAGAATGTCGATCCGCGCGCTGGCGAGACTGCCAAACCCGGCCGCGGTCGTGAAGCTCGTCAAGAAGCAGGCCGTCATGAGGTGACGAATCGTGACCCGGAGCGCCTCGCGCTGCGGGCGGCCGTCCTCGAGTTCGTGGCGGTAACGGACCAGGAGGTGGATCGCGTCCGAGATCCCGATCACGAAGATCAGGATCGGGATCACGTTGTTAATGATGTCGATCGACTGGCCGCTGACCGCCAAGAACCCTGTCGTGTAGACGATCGCGAACCCGACCGCGACCAAAGGGAGGAGGACGGCCCGCACGTCGCGGAACAGGAGCCAGAGGATCCCCAGGAAGAGCGCGGCGCAGATCGGAAAGAACGTCGCCTGGTCCTTCATGAGGCTCTGGGCGATCCGGACCCGCGCGACGGGCACGCCGGTCGTAGAGAGCTCTACGCCGGGTGGGCGCTCGAGGCCGTCCACGATCGCAGCGCAGGCCTCGACCGGACCGAGGAGTTGGTCGTAGCGCTCAAGGCCCTCGGCGACGTGAGCAGCGACCAGGGCGCTCTTCCCGTCTGCCGAAATGAATCGACGGACGAGGAGCGGGTCCGCGAGGGCCGTGCTCGCGACCTCGGCCAGGTCGGCCCCAGGCTCAAGGAGTCGCGTCGGCCCCCGCCCGCGCCGGACCACCCAGGCCGTGGTCAAGTCGTCGACCCGCTCGATCTCTGGAACCGCGGCCAAGCGGGTGTGAAGACGCTCGAGGAGATCGACGCCCGCTGGCGTCAGCACGCCTTCTGGGACGTGCACGTGAACCAAGAGCAGGTCGTCCTCGTGGCCGAACTGATCTTGGAGCTCCTTGAGGTAGGTGAACTCGTCCCCGTCGCTCTCGAAGATCCGCTGAGGAGTGAAGTCGACCCGGAGCCACGCCGCGGCTGCGGCCGCGCTCGCCAGGAGCAGGACGACCGCGCCCACGACGAGCGCCACGCGGAACTGAATGATTCGGTCCGCGATCGAGAACCCAGCCAAGGAGGAGCGTGAGCTCACCGAGTCGCCAAGTTCGGGTCGCAGAGAGGAATGGGCGTCGACCCGACGAGCGACGGAGCCGCAACTCGGGGCCAAGGGTCGAGGAACATGCTCACGACAACCACGTCGCGCGATCCTACGGGCGCCTCGCGCTCCAGGGGAGCCAGAGCGGGGGGGCTGGCCTGGGCCCAGGTCCAGCCAGGGCCCTCAGCGCCGAGCGCCCCGGATCAACTCCTCGGCCGACCCAAGGAGCTCGGCGTGCTTGCGCAGACCGATACTGGTGGGTGGCAGGCTCTGCAAGTCACGCTTGGCGCCCTCGCCGTCTCCAAGCAAGAGCCGGTACCTAATCCGCCCGAGGCGCGCTTGCTGGCACTCGGGAGAGGCTTCGAGCGCCTGGTCGAGAAGCTGGACTGCGCGGTCCAGAAAGTCTACCGACCCCTCCGCCTGGCCCAGTCCGCCAAACACCCTCGAACCCGCGACCTGCATCAGGGGCTCGCGCTGGAGGGCACTCGGCACTCGGAGGAGGCTCCTCCTGCCGGTTCTGTAATTGCGCGATCTGACGAGCCCCTCCAACAACTGCAACCACGCGATCATGTTTCCAGGCTCGACTTTGACGAGGCCGAACCACGCCTCCACGACGGCCTTGGGGTCTCGCGGCTCCTTCCCTAGGGCCTTGGCCAGAGCGAACTTCTCCGGCCCGGCCATGTTTCGGTGTTTGTCCGTAGTGGGCTCCGGCACGCTCCCCACGGAGAACCCGTGGAGCCTTGCCAGCCAAAGCGCGTCGGACACGGCCCGAGGCCAGGGGTGGTCGCTCTTCAGGACCTTCAACAGGTCCCCATGGACTCTCTTCAGCAGCTTCGGATCCCGTCGAAGGGAGTAGAGAAGTCGCTCAGAGTCACTCAAGAAACGGAGCCGGAGTCCCCTCGAGTCAAGTAAACCCTCCCGCTCTAGCGCCTGGAACAGGGCGTCTGAGAGACCCCACATCCGCTGGATCGCGTAGAGGCGTGCAGCGAAGGCTCGGAGACCTGCCACCGGTTCTCTGGAGGATCCTCGGAGCGACGTCACGCCGAGACGCTGTGCCTGATCGGGATCCGCCCTCACGAACCTCTTCACGACCTCCGAGGCTTGCCCTAAGTGAAGGTGAACATCCTCAAGTCCGGCCAGATTTCGACTCTCGCAGGCCGAAGTAAACCACCTCAGATAGGCGTGATAGGCATTCCTGTGGGTCCAACCGACGACCTTGCCCTCGATCTCAATGACCCTGAGGTGGAGCCGCAGCGCTCTCGGATAGCGCCTTCGCAGGACCTCCAACCACGCCAACTCTCGCAGCAGAACCGGGCTAGTGCGGAAGGCCTTCCGCCCGCGCAGGAAGACTGTAGATGCCTCCTCAAGCGCCGCCTCCCTCGCCTTGCCCCTCCGATCCGCTCCGGCCTGAACATGGACCCAGCCCGCCTCGATAAAGGTGTGGAGGCGCCTGCCCCAGCGCCTGAGCACCCCGCGGGCCAACTCCTCAGCCCTCTTGTGGTCCCCCTCCAAGGAGTAGAGCCTCGGCAGATGAATCGCCAGATAGGGACTTTCGGGGAAAGACTTCAAGGCCGCGCTCATGTCCTGAATGAGCCGCCGGCGCAGATCCGTGAGAACACGTCTCCGTTGCTGGCTGTCGCCCCTACTCTTCCGCTCCGGGTGCGCGAAGGCGTCAAGGAGGACGACTGCGGGAGTCCCCTTGCCCAGCGCTAGCGCCCGCGCCAGGATCTGCGGGTCGCGGCTCGCTGCAGGCGTGGCGATTCCCGTCCAAGCGACATAGAGCGCCTGCCCTGGGTGGAGCCGATTCGCCTCCTCGAACAAGCCCCGCGCCACGCTCGCGTTCCCGACGGCATAGGCCAGGTGACCTCGCACGAATTGCTCGCGAGCCCGCTCCTCCTCTGTGCCGGGGGGCGCTGAGCGAAGGGAGTCAAGGAGGCGTCTCGCCTCAGATATCTCCGACTCCACAACATGAACGAAGGCAAGTTCGACGGTGGCTGCCGCTAACCCGGGGTCTTCCTTCCGCGCAAGATCGAAGGCGGCTCGCGCTTTCTCCTGATCCTTGCCCAAGAACCGCCGGCCCTGCTCGAGGAGTCTCAAGGCGTGGTGGTGAGCGATAGCCTGCGTCGCCGTCGGAGTCGCCGTCGGAGTCGCCGTCGGAGTCGCCGTCGGAGTCGCCGTCGGAGTCGCCGTCGGAGTCGCCGTGGGAGTCGCCGTCGGAGTCGCCGTCGGAGTCGCCGTCGGAGTCACGGGGGAGACTTGATTCTCGGGCTCCCGCAGGACGACCGCGACTCCAATCGCCCCCCCCAAGAGGGCGACGCCGAGAAGAGCGATCCCTGCCCAAAGCCCCCGAGGACGTCGGACCGGCCCTGCCTCTGTCCAGGCATCCAAGGCCGCAGCCAGCTCCTCGGCGGTCTGGTATCGCTCGCTCGGATCGCGAGCCAAACAGCGCATACAAATCGTCTTCAACTGACGATCGACCTCCGGGCGAAGCTCCGTCGGTGAGGGAGGCGCCTCGCGAAGGACCTTGTCGATCGTGGCCAGGATCGAGGCCTCCCGAAAGGGGGGAAAGCCAGTCAGGCAAGCGTAGAGGATCGCACCCAACCCGTAGACGTCCGTCGCGGGACCCAATCGAGCGCGATCGCCCTCGATCTGCTCGGGCGCCATATAGCCGGGCGTCCCGAGCAACTCACCGGTTTTGGTTAGCGCCCGAGCGTCCGCGACGCGGGCGATTCCGAAGTCCGTCAGGAGCGGCCGGTCGCCGTCGAAGAGCACGTTCTGTGGCTTGAGGTCGCGGTGGAGGA
>JAESQQ010000622.1 GCA_016765095.1 Planctomycetota bacterium
CACCCTACCGGAGCGTGTCGCGCGCCTGCGCAGGAGGCCCCCTGGGAGGCGCTCATGTGATCTGTAGGGAGCGGGGTTTACCCCCGCCCGGCGCCTGTCCCGGAGGGACAGTCGGCCTGGCTTTCCCTAGGGGAGCTCTCGCGCCAGCCGCAACACGGCCGAAGACTTGGGCAGGATCCGCATGCTGAACCGGCGTGTGTAGGCGTCCTCAGGTCCGAACACGTCAATGTCCCTCACGTAGAGGACCGCGGTCGGGACCGTCCAGCGCGGGCTGTTGTTCCCGTAGTAGTGGATCAGGACGTCAGACGCCTTCCCGCTCGCTGGCTTGCTGGTGCGACGGTAGAGCTCGGGGCCGTAGCCCGTCGTCGTGTCCCAGAACAGCTTGCCCCCGGCCTTGGTCTCCTTGTGGGAGTAGAAGCAGCGCTCGCCCTCGGGCTCGACGACCCAGAGGTCGATATCGGTCGAGTCAGTGTTCCAGTGAATGCTGAGCTGGAGCGCGGTTCGAGTCAGCCCGTTCGTCCCCGCCTTGAGCGCGGTCTGACGAGCGATCAGGCTGGCCTTGGCCGGTCCCTCGAGCCCGCCTTCACGGATCAGCCCACCCAGGAGGCGCGCGTAGTGATAACGCGCCACGGTCCGAACCTCGGACAAGTGCCGCGGGAACTTTCGCGCGAGGACGATCTCGTAGTTGCGCGCGGCCTCGGAGTAGCGACCGAGAGCCTCGAGCGCGAGCGCTTCTTCGAGGAAGCTCTGCGGCTCGAAGGGCCGATTGAGACGGACGCGCTCGAAGAGCTCGGCGGCGGGGCCGTATTGGCCGAGCGCCATGCAGGCGTAGCCCACGAGGCGATTCGCCTCAGCGCTGCGCGGCCGCTTTTCGACCAGGCTGCTCAGGGCGCGCACGGCGCCCATCGTGTCCCCAGAGAGGGCGCGGGCCCGCGCGACGCGGTCGTAGGCCTTGACGTCGAGCGCGTTGAGCTTTCGAGCCGCCCGGTAGGCGACTTCCTCCGCGATCCGCGACGCGCCGCCGGCGAGCGGGCGGTCGAGGAGGGGGAGGGCGGGCTGAAAGGCGCCTGCCTTGATCGCGCGCAGGGTCCGGACCAGGTCGCGTCCAGGGCGAGCGACCGAGTCCATTTGGATCCCCTGGAGCCGATCCCGACGTTGGTCCGACTCGACCGCCCGGAGGCGAGCGAGGTTGGTCATGTCGACTTGCTCGTTCTTGAGATCGAACCGCTTCCAGTCGGCTTCGCCCTCGAGGATCAAGAGGCTGGCTGCCTTGTTGGCGAGGCCGAAGGCCTGAGAGATCGCGACGACCATTCGGTCGAGGCGCTCGTCGTCGAGCGCGAGGAGCTTGCCGGTCCAGAGCTCGGCCCAAGCGCGCCCCGCGAGGAGCGAGGTCCCGGGCTTGATCGGGGTCCGCACGACTTGCTCCTTCCCGTCGATCTCGAGCACGATCTCGAGCTGGGTTGCCTTGCCGCCGACCAGCCGCGCCCCGATCTCGAGGGTTTGACCCGGGAACAAGAGCTTGGGATCGCCGGCAACGACGAGGTCCGTGGCGCCGGGGAGGCGAACGGCCTTGAGCGCGACGGCCACCTTGCGGTGGGCGACGGCGCCGACACCAATCGCCTCGGCGCCGAGAACGTTGACCGTCTGGCCTGCGCTCTCGCGGCTCAGCGCGGCGAAGAGCGAGCGGTTGACCGCCACGTCGCCGAAGCGATACGTGAACCAGCGGCCGGCGAGCGCCTTGGGGTGGCCGGCCAGGAGGGCCTCGACTTTGTCGTTGCCCCACGTGATCAGCCCGTCGGAGAGGAGGAAGCGAGCGGCCGGCTTGCCGCGTCGATCCACGTCGCTTCACGCTCGACCTCGTCCAGGACGCCTGCGAAGTGCGTCGCGCCCTCGAGATAGACCTTGGCGAGCTCTGTGGCCGTCTCGGCTCGCTTCGCGGCTGTGTTCTTCCGATACGCCTTGGCGTGCAGCCAGCGCGGGCGGACGTCGAAGAGCAGGACCGCGTATTCGGTGATCGTGGGGTCCTGCTCGAGGACCTTGAGCAGCAGCTCACCGGCTAGCGCCCGGCGAACGCCCTCCTCAGAAAGCGAGGTGTCGAGCATGAAGAGCGCGCGGCCCGTGCCGACAGCGCTCTCGCGGTCGGGGATCTGAGGACGAACCCGAACGAAGACGGCCTGGCCCTTGAGACCGGCCGCAGCGCCCGCGAGGACCTGCGCGCCGGGGGCGTGGAAGGCGAGGTCGAGGGCGCCCTTGTAGCCCTTGGGGGCCACGAACCGGAACCGCTTCCAGGCCTCGGCGTCGCTCGGCTTACCGGTTGGCGTGCGGAGCACCCCCTCCTGCGGAGGCAGGTCGAGTCGGAGTGAGCCGGGCGACTTGGTGTGGACTAGGAACTCGACTTCGCCCATTCGCGCGTCGGCGGGGAGCGGGAACACGTAGCGGAGGTGATCGCCGTCGCGTGGGAGGGACTGCTCGAAGGTCAGCACTAGCCGCTTGAGACTCCGGCCCTCGATCGGGAATACGCGCGCCTTAAAGGTGTTGGCGCCGCTCCACTCCATGAGCGCTGGATCGACCCGACTCCGCACGACTTTCTCGTAGACCTCGCGGGCGCGCTTCTGCTCGACGACCCGGGCGACTTGGATCGGCTTCCAGTCTGGGACGAAGAGCTGGGCCATGCCCTTAGCGACTACACCTTGCTGTGGCGCGAGAGTCTTGAGCTGCTCGAGGGTCAGCCCTGTGGCTGGGAGCGAGGGGAGGAGCGAGGACTTGGCGAGGAGGGCCGGGTCGGTCACGCGACGCGTGCCGGGGAACATTCCGAAGGCCGCAGGCGACGCCCCGTCGGGGAGAGGGTAGTAGAACGTCCCTTCGAGACGTCGATCGTGGGGGTTCTCGAACACGAGGTCGACCGTGGTCCGGGCCCGCGGTCCCTCAATGAAGGTCACGACGCGCATCGCGCGTGGCACGAGCGACTCCATGGAGCCGTTCGGCCCGTGAAACAGGACCTTCCCGATCCGAGGAGGCGTGCGCATTCGGCTAAGCGCGGTGCGGGGGGCGTCGGCCCGGCCGTTCTTGCTCTTGCCCTTCTTGCCCGCCAGGGCGATCTTGGCCGGGGCCGGTTCTCCGCCACCGTTTAGGTCCTCTGCTTTGTCGGCGTCGGCGGGGGGAGCCGGCGTCTGTGGGCGCGCGCGCATTCGCCGCAGGGCTGGCTCCGATTCGCCCGAGCGCCGCTCGGGCGAGGGAGCGTTGCCTGCCCGCGGGGCGAGTGCTTCCTCTCGCTCAGAGTCGTTGAGCCCGTCCGCCGCCGCCGGGGCTCCGC
>JAESQQ010000623.1 GCA_016765095.1 Planctomycetota bacterium
ATCGGCCGCCCGAAGCTTGAGGGGGAGGGGGGGGCCGTGTCGATGGCGCACAGCAATATGTCGGTCAGGGACGCACCGCTGGCGGGTGGGGCGCCCGTGAGGGCTGTGTAGAGGATCGCGCCGAGGCCATACACGTCGCTGTGGGGACCGAGGCCGCTCCAGTCACCTTTCGCCTGCTCGGGTGACATGAAGCTTGGCGTGCCCAGGAGCGAGCCGGTCGCGGTCAGGCGGCTTCGCGCGGGGTCGAGTTCGCTCACGAGGCCGAAGTCTGCCAAGCAGGGCTCGCCGCCTGGTCTTAGGAGGACGTTCTCGGGCTTGAGGTCGCGGTGAAGGATCCCGTTCGCGTGCACGAGGGCGACTCCTCTCGCTATGGCTGCGGTCAACGCGGCCGCTTCCGTCGGCGGGAGCGGACCTTGGCGGTTGATCCGTTCTTGGAGTGTGCCGCCCGTGAGGAGGTCGGTCACGAGGTAGGGGGCGCCCCGTTCGAAGCCGGAGCCGTGGATCGCGAGCACATTCGTGTGGCGAACTCGCGAGAGGGCAGCAGCTTCTCGCTCGAAGCGCCGGAGCGAGGCATCTCCAGCCTCGCGGCCCGCGAGGATTAGCTTGATCGCGACCAGGCCCCCGTTGCGCGGGTCGCGCCCACGGTAGACGACACCCATCCCACCCCGGGCGAGTTCGTCGAGGACCTCGTAGCCGCCTATCGTCTGCACGGCTCAATGATAGGCAGTGACCTCGCCTAAGTGGCGTCAGCCCTCGCACCCTCGGACGCCCCTCAGGCCAGGGCGCACACCGCGGTCGGGACGTCGGTCCCGAGCCAGTCCACACCGAGGGCAGCGTAGCCTGCGACTTCGCTCGGCTCATTGCAGTTCCAGACGCAGACTTGAAGGCCCGCTTCGTGGCACTGCTCGACGAGGCGGCCGTCCACGAGCGCAATGCCCATAGAGAGGACCGAGGCGCCAGCGGCGCGGAGGAGGCCGGCGGGGTCTGCTGGGCGACCGTAGATCAGGCAGCCTGTTCGGAGGGCGGGCTCGAGCTTGCCGACGGTCTGGAGCCAGGGGTGGACGAACGAGATCACGTAGCTCGACTCGATCCGGCCGCGGTTGCGAATCGCGGCCACGACGGCCTCCTCGCAGCCTGGCGCCTTGAGCTCGACGAAGAGCTCGGCGCGGTCTCCAACGGCGAGGAGGACCTCGTCGAGGGTCGGGATCTGTTGCCCCTCGCCTGCGTCGAGGGCCTGGAGCTCCGCGAGGTCCAGGGCGCCGACGGGGCCGTTCCCGTTGGTCGTGCGATCGAGGGTCTCGTCGTGGATCACGACGAGCCGTCCACAGCGACTGAAGTGGACGTCGATCTCGATTCCCTCCGCGCCCGCCGCTAAGGCGCGCTCGATCGAGGCGAGCGTGTTCTCCGGCGCCTCGTGACGCGCGCCTCGGTGTCCCATGATCTTCATGGTGCTGCCCGCGCTCAGGCGCGGCCGAGGAGGCGCTGGACGTCGCGGATCAGGCCGCCGAAGGTCGCCTTCTCGCTTCGCTCAAGGGGGCCCCGGCTACGGATCCACTTGACCGCGTCTCGGAGGGTGGCCTCGGGGTTGGTCGGCCGAAAGTTCAGCTCGCGGCGAGCCTTGTTGGCGTCCAGATACCAGAAGTGACTCGCCATGGCATAGGCCACAGACTCGTCGCCTTCGAGTCCGCCCACGGCTTCGAGTCCGCCCAGGAACTTGGCGGTCGCGGTTCCGAGCCGGCGGTTGGCGGTGAACGTCGGGACCGGCACGTCGCTGACTCGACCCAGGAGCTCGAAGAAGGCCCCAAAGGTCATGTTTGGACCTCCGAGGAGGTAGCGCTCGCCGGGGCGACCCTCACTCAACGCCGACCGACAGGCTCGGGCGCAGTCGCGGACGTCTACGAAGTTCAGGCCGCCGGGCGGCACCGCCGCGAGCTCTCGGCGGAGGAAGCGCATGATCACGTCGGAAGAGCTGAAGCGCTCGTCGTCGGGTCCGAGCAGGAGGCTCGGGTTGAGGACGATCACGGGCAGCTTGCCATTAGCGTGAGCCTCAAGCGCGACTTTCTCCGCGAAGATCTTGGAGAGGTAGTAGGGCCAGCGGCGGACCGTCTCGAGGGCGTATGGGGAGGTCTCGTTGAAGATGTCCGGCTCGGTCGAGACGGCGGTCACCCCAGAGCTGCTCATGTGGACCATGCGCCCGACGCCAGCGTCTGCGGCGGCGTTGACGACGTGACGGGTTCCCTCGACGTGCACGTGGTAGAGGTCGCTCGGCTCGCCTTGGTGGTCGACGAGGCCCGCGAGGTGGATCACGGCCTCTTGGGCCTCGCAGGCCGCGCGGACCGACTCGGGGTCGAGGACGTCGCCTGTGTGTTGGCTCGCTCCCTCTCGTTGAAGGGAGTAGCTCTCGTTGCGAACGAGGGCGCGGACCTCATGACCGGCGCCGACGAGTTCGCGGACGACGTGGCGCCCGAGGAATCCCGTTCCACCTGTGACGAGGACCTTCATGGGGCTCCTTCCTGCAAGGGCGGACGATACTCCCTTCTGTGGGGTTCGTCGGGAGGGAGGGAGAGGTTTGGCGCCGGGAGGGAGTGGTTTGGCGGCGCGAAGGAGCCTTCCCCTGGCCACAACGCGCCGGATCGGCCACACTCAGCGCTCGCCGGGACGCACGCTGAATGGGGAGCGCCGAGCTGGCCACTCCACCGACGGACGACTACGCCCTCCTCCAGCAGTATCTGACTGGGGACGCGAGCGCTATGGACCGCTTGGTCGATCGCCACGCAGGGCGTGTCTATGCATTCGTCCTCCGTTTCACCGGACAGCCCGGCCACGCCGAGGACCTAACCCAGGAGGTCTGGTTGCGAGTCCTCCGCTCGGCGCGGGGGTTCGAAGGTCGGGCGCGCTTTACGACCTGGCTGTTCACGGTCGCGCGCAGCGTGTGCCTTGATCACTACCGCCGCCACCAGCGGCGCTCCGAGCGCCTGCCCACGGCGCCCGAGGACGAGCTTGAGAACCTCGAACACATGAGCCCGCTTCCGCTCCAACGAATGGCCGAGCAGGAGCTCGCGGGGCACGTCCTGGCGGCGGTCTCCGAGCTGCCCGACGCGCAACGCGAGGTGTTCTTGCTCCGGGAGCAGGGGCTGACCTTCGAGGAGATCGCCTCGGTCCAGGAGGCCTCGCGCGACACGGTCAAGAGCCGGATGCGATACGCCTTGACCTACGTCCGACGTATCCTGCGCGCTCGCCTCGGGGAGGGGGCCAACCGTGGACTGTGAGGTCTTTCAGAGCGAGCTTCCAGACCTCGTCTATGGCGAGCTTCCGTCGCTTCGTCGTGAACAGGCGGAGGCCCACGCCGAGGGCTGCGCCTCCTGCCGGACGATCTACGAGGAGATCAAGGGGATCAAGGGCTCGCTCCCGCCGGTTGTGCCGCCCCCTCAGCTCGGGACTCGCCTCAAGCTCATGGCTCGGGACCAGCTCTTGGCCGAGAAGGAGCCGCCCCCAGATCGCGCGGGCGGTCCGATTCACCTCGCGATCGTCGCGATCCTCGGGGCCTGCCTGGCTGGGTTTGGGGTCGGGGTGTCCTTCGGACGGCGCGAGGGAGAAGTCGCCAAGCAGCCCTTGCCTCCGGGTGCGACCCTGTTCCCCGTGACGAGCCCGGCGGCTCCCTCGAGCCCTTCGCCGCGCCCCTTCGGGGTGCCCGTGCCTCCCCAAGCGCGCGTCGGTTGGCAGCGTCGCCTCCACGAAGCGGGCGAAGAGCGATTGGCTGGCGAGCGCTGGGAGGACGCGGAGGTCTTCTTTCGTCGCGCGGCCGCGGTCTCGCCGGGCGGCCC
>JAESQQ010000624.1 GCA_016765095.1 Planctomycetota bacterium
CCCGCCGACCCCGCAGCCGAGTCTCCCGCCGACCCCGCAGCCGAGTCCTCCGCCGACCCCGCAACCGAGTCTCCCTCAGCCGAGTCTCCCGCAGAGCCCGCAACCGAGCCTTCTCCAGCGGGGGATGGGGCGCCTGCGGCAGTGGGCGGCGCGGTCAGCGAGCCCGCGGCCACCGATCCGGGGAAGGGAGACAAGTCCACCTTGGCCGAGGAGCTCCCCGAGCGGGAGGGCTTCTTGCTGGGGTTCCGCGAGGAGTTCATGACGCCAGGCGCGGTGGTCGTGATCCTGGCTCTGATCACGGGCTTGGCCTACTTCTACTCGTTCTGGGTTCCCTTTTTGTTCGACGACGCCCCGGTCGTGACGCGCAACACAGCGCTCTGGCCCGGGTCCGACATCTTCAAGCTCTACGAGCCCAAGACCCGGACCCTGACCTACTGGACCTTCGCGATCAACTTCCGGATCGCGCACCTGGGCGTGGTCCCGAACGAGCCCTACGGAATGCGCGACTGGTGGTCGTACCACCTCGTCAGCATTCTGTTCCACGCGCTCAACGCTGGTCTCTTGTTCCTGACGGTCCGCGGGATCCTCCTGTCCTGCAAGGAAGAAGTCGGCAAGGGACTCGCCCACTGGGTCGCGTTCGCGGGCGCTGCGATTTGGACCCTGCACCCAGCGAACACAATGGCCGTGGCGTACATCGCCCAGCGCTTCTCGCTCGTGGGGACTTCGCTTTTCTTGGGCTCGCTGCTCTGCTACGTCAACTTCAGACGGCGGGCGATCGAGGGGGGCGAAGACGATTCGAGCAGCGGCTACAGCGTGTTCGACGACCCCAAGGCGCTCGGCTACTTGATCGGGGCGGTGATCCTGGGTGGCCTGACGGCCTTCGCGAAGGAAAACGCGACCGTCATTCCGCTCTTCCTCCTCGCGCTCGAGTTGATCGTTTACCGCGGCCGACGCTGGTACTTGCCGCTTGGGCTGATCGCGGCCGGAGGCGCCGGCTTGGTGTTCCTCTCGCTGAGCTTCAACTTGAACTTGGAGAACTTCTTCCCGAGTAGCTCACCGACCGCGTCGAGTCGCATGGACTACTTCCTGACTCAGCTTCCGATCACCTTGAAGTACGTCCAGCTCCAGTTCATGCCGACCGACTTGACCGTCGAACAGCAGTTCCCGATCGTGTGGCACGCGGGCACGGGCTTCACGAGCGACGCGGCCCGGAACATGGTCCTCCTCGCGGGCGTCGGCCACCTCTTGATCTTCAGCTTGATCGCGAGCCTCCTCTGGCGGGGGCAGCGCTTCATTCCGCTCGCGCTGCTGGGCTTCTATATCTGCAACATCGTCGAGTCGAGCTTCATTCCGATCCTCGACCCAATGGTTGATCACCGGATGTATCTCCCGAGCGTGTTCCTCGGCTCGGCCCTCTGCGTGGCCGTCGCGAGGGCGCTCCCCTGGCTCGAGGAGCGCTGGCCGAACGTGCGGCAGACGTTGACCCTGGCGGTCATGGGCCTCTGCCTCGCGCTAGGGGTAGGGACCGTGGCTCGGATCCACACCTGGACCGGGCAGCTCAGGATCTGGGAGGACACGATCGAGAAGCGGCCCTGGTGCGCTCGGGCCTACTCGAGCCTCGGAATGGAGCACCTATACCGCGGGGAGTGGTCGCTCGCGGTCGGTCCGATCGAGACCGCCCTCGAGTTGGGGCCGTATCACGTCGAGGGTTGGAACAACCTCGGCAAGGCCTACCTCGAGCTCAATCGCCTTGGTCCGGCCCAGCGGGTCCTCGAGCGGGGGATCCAAGTCAACAGGGTCGTCCCGAGTCCCGCGGTCAAGTTCTGCCTCAACAACCTCGGGCTGATCCACAACCGGTTGGCCATGGACAAGCCAGCCGGCGAGCGGCAGGTCCACTGGAAGACCGCCTCGGGTCTCCTCCAGCAAGCGGTGCGGCAAGACCAGCTCTACGTCGTCGCTTGGATGAACCTGGCCCAGGCTGAATACAACCTCATGACGGTCTCGGTCGACGACCCCGTCGAGCGCAAGCGCGCGGCGACGTCCTGCGCGAGGGCGCTGGCCTACGCCGCCGAGATTCACAAGCGAAAGGGGGCGCCCGGGCTCTCTCCTCAAATGCAGCGCTGGAACGTGCGGGCTTTGGGCGAGTCGGGACAGGCAGCCCTGGCCTTCGCTCTCGCCGAGAAGCTCGTCGCCGGCTCGGCGGGCGACGACCCAAAGACCCAGGCTTACCGCAACGGGATCATGTTCGAACTAGGCGAGGTGACCGTCGCCGCCTATCGCTTCAAGGACCCGGCCGCGCCGGAGTACGCGAAGCAGGTTCACCCTTGGCTCCTGCGCTTCTATCAGGGCAAGTCGGGGGGGCCGGGCTATGTGGCCTACACCCTCGGGTTCCTCTACGGCCAGCAGGGCAAGACGAACGAGGCCAGCGCGCTCCTCCAAGAGGGTCTTCGGCTGCGGCCGACAGACGCCCGCGCGGCCCAGGCCCGCCGAGAGCTCGAGCGGCTCGAGAACTTGGGCCGGACCCCAGCTCCGATTGGACCCGGACCCGGGCCGATCGGGCCGAACCCTCCCCCTCGTTAGCCCCCCTCGTTAGCCTGGCTCTCGCCTGTCCGCGGAGCTCCCTCCTTTGACCACGGCCGAAAAGACTGACTCTCGCCAGCGCCCAGCGTCGCCTGTGGACCTCAGCGTGTGCGTCGTGACCCGTGACGGGGGCCAGGGGATCCTCGATCTCCTGGCAGCTCTTCCCGCGGCAGCGGGCGGGTTGAGCGTCGAGGCGATCGTGGTCGACAACGCGTCGGGCGACGGGACGCCGGCTCGGATCGAGGAGGCCTGGCCGGGCACGATCGTGATCCGAAACGCCGCCAACCTCGGCTTCGCCCGCGGATGCAACCAGGCGGCGGCTGAGGCCAGCGCGCCGCTCTTGTTTTTCCTCAACGACGACGCGATCCCGAGCCCGAGCCTCCTCCCCCGGCTCGCTGCTGCCTTGGGCGAGGGCGTGGCCGCGGTCGGACCGCGGGTCGAGGGCGTCGCCGGCGAAGGGCAGCAGAGCGCGGGTCCGGTCCCTCGCTTGGGTTCGCTCCTGCACCGAATTCAGTTCCTCCGCCTGACGGGGCTCTGGCGGGCCGCCTATCGCGCCTGGCGCCACGCCCCGCTCCCGACCGAGCGGACGGCCGTTGCGCGTTTGGGTGGCGCTGCGATCCTGGTTCGACGCGGCGCGCCGGCCTGGGACGAGGGGTTCCCCTTTGGCCTCGAGGACGTCGACTTTTCGCTCCGCTTGGGTCGGGAGGGCGCGCTTCTCTACTGCCCGGATCTCCTCGTTCGTCACGAGGGCGGACGCGCGAGCGCTTCTGAACAGACCTTCGTGCTCGAGTCCTTCGAGCGCGGGTTCGCGCGCTTCCTCCGACTCCACGATTCGCGTCCGTGGGCCGTTGGCCTCTACAAACTGCTCGTGACCCTCGACGGCCCCTGGCGCGTGGCTCGGGCAGCCTGGCGAGCCGTCCGGCGTGGGGCCGGCTCGTCTGGGGGTGCAAAGCTGGCCCGCGCTCGGTGGCGCGCGGAGCTGGCCTTCTACCTGGGTGGCGGCTTGCTTCGCTTTTGGCGCGCCTAAACGGGAGTTCACGATCAGGAGCGGTCACGTGGAGCGTTGTTGCCGGCATAAGAACTGGTCGACAGTGACCCCTCCCGATCGTGCGCTCCCGTTTACTAGTTCCTAAGAGGACGTGCTGGACTCGGGGGAGCCCTGCTACGCAGCTAAGACCCG
>JAESQQ010000625.1 GCA_016765095.1 Planctomycetota bacterium
ACGGCGAAGGCGAGCTGCTCTGGCTGCGAACCTACCCCTCCGTGCGCGACGCGCGGCGCGGGGGAGGGGGCGGCGCTCGGTTCCCCTTCGGGAGAGGTCGAGGACGCCCTCAACAGCCCGCCACCGGACCGGCCTCAAGCCTGGCCCTGGCTGGCGGCTCGCTCTGGATCGCCCCCAGCGACGGGAAGGCGTTTATGGCCCTCGACCCCAAGGACGGAGCTCGGCGAGGGACTCACGTCGCCAAGGGCGCCCGCCTGATCGGCACCCGCGGCCTAGGTGTCGTGGGAATCGACGCGAGCGGCAGCAAGTCGCGGCTGTGCTCGATCAGCAGGTCCGAGATCAAGTATCTGAACACCTTCGAGGGGAAGACCAAGGACCAGCACCTGGCGTTCGCGGGCGGGGAGGTCTATGTCGCTCGCGGCGGAAAACTCTCCGTGCACACGTTCTCCAAGGCCGACCCGACCCGCCACAGCATGGCCGGCTCCGACGGCCACCTGCTCGTCGCTGGTGGACGTCTCGTGTCCGCCTCGCCGGCGAGCCTCGACGCCTACGGCGTAGCGCCCCTCCCCGCCAAGCCACTCGCGGCCCAGCCCGAGGGGATCTTGGCCGCGCTCGGCGACGAGGACTTCCTGACCCGCGAGGCGGCCTCGATCGCGGTCTTGGCGACCAAGTCGATCGTGACCCGCACCATGCTGCTCAGCAGCGCGAGTGGCGGCGAGCCTGAGGAGTCGCTGCGAGCCACGATCGCGCTCGGCGAGCTCGAGCGGCGCGAGCGCCTCGTGGAGTGGCGCCCCCTGACCAAAAGCGAGTGGCAAGCCCAAGTCCCAGACCTGCTCAACCGCCTGACGCACCCCAACCCCGAGGTTCGCCTCGCGGCCCTGGGTGAGCTGGGCGCGATCAAAGACCCCGACGTCAACACGCTCCTCGCGCAGCTGATCGAGGACCGCGACCAGCGCGTCGCGTTCTACGCAGCAGGCTCCCTGCTCGGGAAGGGCGACCGCCGCGGAATGCGGCTCGTCGCGCGCGCGCTCTCCGGCGCCCTCCCAGCACCTGACCGAATCAAGGCCGCTCAGCTCTTGATCGACCACGGCCAACCCGAGGACGCCGACCTCGCGTTGCCTGCCCTCGACGACGTCGAGCCCAAGGTCCGCGCGCTCGCGATCACCGCCGCCCTCAAGCTGAGCGAAGGCCGACTCCTGCTCCAAGTCGAGCGGCTCGCCCGCGACGCCAACCCCGACGTCCGCCTCGCCCTCGTCAGGGCCGTGACCGATCTCGTGGCCGTCAACGACCGGGCCCGCGCGATCGTGACCAAGGCGATCACTGACCCCGACGACCGAGTTCGGCTCGAAGTCGTCAAGCGCCTCGCGAAGCTACAGACCGTCGACGCCTGCCGGGTTCTTTGTCGGGCGCTGGGCGACCCGACTCGGGAGACGGCGAAGCTCGCCGCCGCCGCGGTCAACACCGAGCTCCAGCGCAAAAAGCTCGACGGTCGCAAGCTGACGATCCGAGAGCGCGAGACGCGCATGCTGGCCCTGATCGACCCCCGCGGTCTCGAGGAAGGCGCCCGCCACAAGGAGGACTTCAACCGCAACTTCGTGGCTCAGCTCTCGATCCGCTACCTCGACGCTGGGGGGCGACTCCCGGTCGAGACGATCTGCCGGTTCATGAGCGACCGCGTCAAGCAAATCAGAACCATGACGATCAAGCCGCCGGTCAAGCGCTGGCCGAACTTCCTGATGGAGGCCGTCGACGGCAAGAGCCTCACCAAGGCCGACGTCGCCGCGATCTCCTCGCTAACGCTCGAGAAGGAGGCCAACACTCGAATCCAGGCCTATCAGATCCTGACCTCGGCCCTCTCGGGGCCCGGCCGCGGCGAGCTCCTGGCCCAGGGCCTCGCGGACGAGCACCCCACGATCCGCCGCGACGTGGCTGGGTGGCTGCTGGCCCCCTCGCCAGGGAAGGGCAAGGGCCTCGTCGACGTAGCGGCCGCGCGAGCGATCCTCAAGATCGCGACCGCCGCGCAGCGGCCCGAAGGACGCACAGCGGCCCGAGGCCTGCTCAAGACGGCCGGCCAGGACCGCCTCGCACCTCACCTGATCGAGCTCGTGAGCGACGAGGAGCTCGACGCTCAGAGCTGGGTTCTAGCCGTCGAGACCCTGGCCGCCCTGACCGAGAACGCCGTCCCTTACGACACCTCGGCCACCCGGTCCGTCCTGGCCAAGCGCTACCAGCGCTGGTGGTTCAAGGCGAAGCACGGCGAGGAGAGCGGCGACGAGCTCGTGCGCGACCTCCGCGACAAGAACCCCAGCAAGCGCTTCATGGCAGCTCGCAAGGCCGCCAAGCTCCCGACGCCCTCCATGCGCCGCGCTCTGATCAAGTCCCTCGAAGACGAATCGACGGGTTGGGTCCTCAAGGAGAAGCTCCAAGCCTTGGCTGCGATCAGCGGGCAGAGCTTCGGCTTCACGCGAACCATGAAGCTCCCCGAGCTCAAGGCCTGCGCCCAGCGCTTCATGGCCTGGGAGAAGGCTGGCGCCCCGGAGAAGAACAAGTGAAGCGCAGCCGATCTCCATCACGCCGAGTCCGCTCATGAGCGAAAAGAAGCGTAGCGCCTGGACTCAGCTCCGCCGAATCTGGCTGACCCCTGTGTTCTTCCTCGGGTTGGCCACGGTCGTCATGTTCGGCGTGCCCTTCATGGTCGACTGGTACTTCCGACCCGTGTCCGTCGAGAGCCTCAACCCGCTCGAGCTCGTCTTCAACTACGACCTCGAGACGCTCCAAAACGCGCTCGGGAACCTCGCCCAGACCGTGGCGGCGGTGGTCGGGATTGTGATGACCGTCGTCGCGATCGTCGTTCAGCTCGCGGCGACCCGCTATACGCCCCGGATCACCGAGCTGTTCCTCAAGGAGCGGACCAACGTCGTCGTGCTCGGGTTCTTCGTCGTGAGCTGCATCATGGCGATCTACGTCAGCCTGGCCGTCGGCAACGGATTCCTGCCCAAGGTCTCGGTCGTGGTCGCTGTGTTGGCCGTGACCCTCAGCCTGCTCCTAATGGTCCCCTACTTCGTCTTCGTGTTCGACTTCCTCGACCCCGAGGGCGTCGTGACTCGAATCCGGGACGGGGCGATCAAGATCGCCGGGCGCGCGATCAAAGACCCTGACGGCTCGCAGGTCGCTGTCCTGCAAGCCGTCGAGCAGCTCTCCGACGTCGCCGTAGCTGCCATGGCGAACCACGACAAGATCATTGCGTCTCACGCGGTCGACGCGATGCGAACCCTCGCCGTGCGCTACCTAGAGGGAAAACACCACCTCCCCCTGGCCTGGCACTCGCCCAACGCCGAGGTCCTTAGAAACCCCGACTTCGTCAGCATGAGCCCCGACTCCCTCGAGGACCTCGTGCGTGAGCAGACCTGGCTCGAGTGGAAGCTCCTCCGCCAGTTCCAGGCGATCTACAACGGGGCGCTCGACTCCAACCCCGACATGAACTACTTGATCGCGATCGACACCCGCTACACGGGCGAAGCCGCGCTCAAGTGGGGCGAAGTGCACGTGGTCGCGCTCGTGATCAAGTTCTTCAACACCTACCTCCGCGCGACGCTCAACAAACGTCAGGTGCGGACGGCTTACAACGTCATGAATCAGTATCGCCAACTGATCGAGGCGATCTTGCGCGACCCAGCCCACAACCGACGGGTGACCGAGATCGCGGGCTACCTGCGCTACTACGGCCAGACCGCCAACGGAATGGGCCTCGGGTTCGTGACCGAGACGATCGCCTACGACATTGCGACCCTCTGCGAGCTCGCCTTCCAGCTCAAGCACCCGGGCCACGACGACCTGTTGGGCGCGGTCCTCGAACTCGACCGCGAGGCTGAGGACGAGGCGTCGGAGCGCGCCTTGCGTGGGGTCCGCAAAGCCCAGATCCGGCTCGCGGCCTACTACCTTGAGCACGGCGCGGAGGAGCACGCGCGGAGGATTCACGCCGACATGATCGCGGAGCGGCCTGAGCGGCTCCTCTCGCTCAAGACGGAGTTGTTGCGGATCGTCGACAAGGACTTCTGGGAGGTGATCGACCGCGGCGCCAACTTCGACTTCATGCCCCCCGAGCGGAAGCTGCAGCTCGAGGTGTTCTTCAGCTGGTTCTCGTGGACGACTCGCTCGATCCGCCCCGACACGAGCGTGATCAAGACGCCCCGAACCGAGGTCCGACGCAAGATCGAGCGCGAGGAGTCTGACGAGCACTCGGCCCTCGCCTCCTCGAGCGGCCTCGTGAGTGAGGCCGTCGCTGGGTCCCAACAGGTCGAAGAGAGCAGCGAACAAGCCAGCCTCTCCGCCTCGGCGCGGTTCCGCGAAGAGGATCTCAGCTGACCCCGCACACCACCGCCAGCGAGCTCCTCGCAGCGTGCGAGCGCGAGGGCCCGCTCAACGAGAGACCCGAGTCCGAGCGCTGGGTCGCGAGCGACGCCGACGGGACGCTCTGGGCCGCCGACGTCGCGGAGTGCGCTTGGAACCTGGCCCTGAAGGAGCGGCTGTTCCGCCCCGAAGCTGCGGCGCCTTTGGCGGCGATCCTCCGCGACGCGGGCGGCTTGCCCTGCGAAGAGCCACACCAAGACGCCGTCGCGATCTGGCGCCTGTTCCTAGACGGCAAGGTCCCCGACGCACCGATCTTGCGCGCAATGGCCGTCTGTTTCGCCGGACTGACCGTCTCCGACGCCCAAGCCTTCGCCGACCGCGTCTACCGCGAGCACCTCGCTCCGCTCGTCTATGCCGAGACCGTCCCCCTGTGTCGCGAGTTCGCGGCCCGCGGGCTGCCGTTGGTCGTGGTCTCCGGATCGCCAAGCTTCCTCGTCGAGGCTGGCCTCCGCGGACTCGGGATCGAGGCGGTCGTCCGCGGTGTGACCCTCGCTGTGGTCGAGGATCGCTTCTCCGCTGAGGTTGTCCCTCCCCTGACTTGGAACCAGGGCAAGGTCGAGGCGATCGCGCCTCTGGTCGGGCCGAGCGGACCCCTGATCGCCCTCGGCGACAGCCCCGGCGACCGGGAGCTGCTCCTGACCTCGCGCTTCAAGGTCCTCGTTCACCCCCGGGCCGCGCTCCAGGCGGTCGCGGCCGAGCACCACAGCGCTGGCGGCTGGCTCCTCTTCCGGCCAGAGCGGACCGCGTCGGGCGAGCGGGTCCAGGCCCCAGTTCAAGACGCCTGGGGCTAGGCCAGGACTTGCGCCTCGTCAAACGCTGTCGTGGGCGATCACGGAGAGGTAGCCGACCAGCGGACCGAACGTGGCCCCCACGGCCAGGTTGCCATGAAACTCCCAGCTGCCTTTGGGGCTGTCGAGCAGCTGAGAGCTGAGGAAGAACACGCCTTTACCGAAGAGGGACGAGAAGCGCCAACCTATGTCCGAGGTGTCGAAGTTGGTGTGAGGGAAGAGGCCAACTAAGCCCTGTACGTCGAGGACCTTCTCTAGGGCGACGTCAAGATTAGGAGTCGGCCGCCAGCCGCGGTGGTCACTGAAGAGAGCGAGCCGGTCGCAGGGCCCAGCCTGCGCGGTCTCGAACCCGACACGACACGCGACCTTGACGTCTGGGTCGTCCTTGAAGGCCGCTCCGATCGCGTCCCCCAGGTCCGTGACTTTGTCCTGGAACTCGCCGCCGTCCCAGCCCAGGCGAAGCTTGTGACAGAGCCAGAGGTGTTGGTCGGCTTCGTCTCCGCTGGCCAGCCAACGGGTCTCAAGCGCTCTGAGCTCTTCATCCACGGGGAGAGCCTATACGGGACGCTCGGAATCGCTTATTTCGACATTTCTGGAATTACGGTTTGCGCCTTCTCTTAGCGCGTCGATACTGCGGTCGTGAGCATGGACCAAGTCGCCTCCTGCCTAGCCGCCCTCGGCAACGTCACCCGCCTCAGGATCTATCGGATCTTGGTGCGGGCGGGTCGTCCTGGGCTTCCGGTAGCAAGCGTTCAAAGCCAGCTCTCGATTCCCGCCTCCACGCTCTCCCACCACCTGCGCAAGTTGCTCGAGGTAGGGCTCGTGACGCAGGAACGCGAGGGCACACGCTTGATCTGTCGCGCCGACTACGCGCGAATGCAGTCCACGTTCGCTTTGTTTCTAGAGGAGTGCTGCGCTGACGAGCAGGTAGCGCAATCCCACTCAGCCAACGACGCTCCCTGCTGTTGACCCCGAGGAGAAGACCATGTCAGAGACCACCAAGACCGCAGTCCGACAGGGATATGGCGCCGTCGCCAAGGCTGGGCTGAGCTCGGACCAAGAGGGCATCAAGAGCATCGCGAACGCGTTCGGATACAGCGACGAAGAGCTCGCGAGCATTCCGGCCGAGGCCAACATGGGGCTCTCCTGCGGCAACCCAGTCGCCATGGCCTCGATTCGCGAGGGCGAGACGGTCGTCGACCTCGGCTCCGGCGGCGGCCTCGACGTGTTCCTGGCGTCGAAGAAAGTCGGCCCGAGCGGGAAGGCGATCGGGATCGACATGACCGGGGACATGGTCTCCCTGGCGCGCGCCAACGCCAAGAAGGGCGGCTATCTGAACGTGAAGTTCTACCTCGGTGAGATCGAGGCCATGCCGCTCCCTGACGACTCGGTCGACTGCGTGATCTCCAACTGCGTCCTCAACCTCTGCACCGACAAGGACGCCGCGATCCAAGAGATCTACCGAGTCCTCAAGCCTGGCGGGCGACTCGCCGTCTCCGACATTGCCCTCAAGCAGGCCCTCCCCGAGGCCGTCGCGTCGGAGGTCGCGGCCTGGACCGGGTGCATTGCGGGCGCCATGACGATCGACGAGAACCGAGCCGCCCTCAACCGCGCCGGCTTTGGTGACGTCGACATTCAAGACGCCAACAGCGATCTCAACGCCTACCGCGACGGCGGTCACGCGGTCTGCTGCGGCCCTGAGTCGTCAGCGGACATGAGCA
>JAESQQ010000626.1 GCA_016765095.1 Planctomycetota bacterium
ACCGGCGGCCTCCGCCCGCTGGGGCCCGCCGAGGCGGCGGCCGGCTTGGCCCGCCAACTTCACCGCCCTCCCCAAGACCAAGACCTGCCTCGGATCGTGAGCGCCATGACGCACGCGAAGGCGATCGCGCTCGCGGGAGAAGGCGTCGAGCCAGCCGTCGACGCGATCCTGGCCTCCCTCCCCTGCGAGCCTGCAGAGGCTCCCGAGAGACCGATTGGCACGGCCTCGGGGGCGGGCGGGGGTAAACCCCGCCCCTACAAAGAGGTGGTCGTAAGCCGCCCGGACGGGTCGTTGCCGGTCGACTCGAATGCGCCCGCTGAAGGAAGGCGCGAGTGCGATCTGTAACCGTCGACGCGATCCTGGGCTCCCTCTGGCTCCCGAGAGACCGCTTGGCGCGACCTCGGGGGCGGGCATCGGTAAACCCCGCCCCTCCAAAGGGGTGGTCGCGAGCCGCCCGGACGGGGAAGGCGCGAGTGCGATCTGTAGGGTGCGGGGTTTACCCCCGCCCGCGGTCTGTCCGGCAAAGACACGGCCTCTCTTCTTCTTACTGCGGCTGGCCTGGCAGCTCGTCGAAGACCTCGACCTCGACGATCACGCTCACGTTGGCGCCGCGGATCGTGTGACGCTGGGTCCCGACGACCGCGACGGGGAGATCGAAGCGGAGGGTCTCCACGCCTTGGGCGTCGTCGAGCGGGTTCTCGATCACGTTGTAGTAGGTATTGAAGTCGATCTGCTCGGCGTCCAGCGTCAGCGCGAGGGTCTGCTCTCCCGGCGCGACGAACCAATCGAAGAGGGGCGCGTCGAAGGATCGGGTCTGGCCGGGGTCGAACTCTGCCCAGGAGGCTGTCCCGAAGCGACGCGAGAGAGTCGCGAGCGGGTCCGTCGTTCCCCATTCCCGCAGGGCCTCTGGAGAGTGGAGCGTCGCCGAGAACGAGACCTCGCCGGTCCCCAGGAGCGGGTTCTCACCCGGGTCCACGACCGTGGCCTCGACGAGTTTGATCCGCACCCGGCGCGTGGAGCGAATGAAGTTCGCGACGTCGGCCGCCAAGCCCTCGTGGGTCCGCGCGCTGTCGTGGGTCGAGTCGGTCAGGACGATCGCGGGACCCCGTGGGCGAGCGTCGAGCACGATCGCTTGGTCTTTGACCAAGAGCACGCCGTCGTTGGGGCTCCCGGAAGCGACCCGAAGCACCTGCTGGTTGAAGTCGTGGTTGGTCGAGACTTGAAAACCGACCACAATGTTGGCGAAGTTCGGAGACGTCGAGCGGCCGGCGTCTGGCGTATTGAAGCGGGTCCGAATGTGGTCGTAGCTCATGGTGACGACGTCGGAGGGGTCTGGCGCGATCGCGGTCGCGAGGGCTGCTAGGGTCGGGTTGTTGGCGATTTGGGTCGCGATCCACACACCTCCCGCCGTGCCTTCGAGCGTCAGCCAACGCACGATCCAACCGCCGCTGACGAGGCCCTCGAGGTCGTGCTCAATGATCGTGCGGGTGATCACGCCTCCGAAGCTCGCGCCGACCAAGTTGACGTGGCGAGCCCCGCTCCGGCGGATCACTTCGCGAATGTGCTTGGCCACGATCAAGGCGTAGCGAGGGGCGCCCCGCTCGGCCGCGTCCACCGCGCGCAAGTCCTCTGCGGAGTAATAGGCCGGAGGTTGCGATCCGTAGTAGGTGACCTCGGTGACTTGGTTCGGAGCCGCAGGCGAAGTCGTCGAGGTCGGGGCGCTGAGGCGAGCCGCGACCCCGTCAATGATCGGGCTCACGTCGTCGACGCCGTAGCTAGCCGAGCTTGCGGCGCCGCTTGGGCTAAATCCTCCCGCCACGACGGTGATCGTCGTGGACGGGTCGACGGCCCCCTGGGTCGCGCTCGAGATCACCGCCACGGGGGGGAGTGACCGTCTCGCTCGTCGTGACCGCGGGTGTGGACGAGGTCGCGGCAGCAGCGCTGGCCTGGCCACCTCCGCTCGAACCCCCGCCGCTGCACCCGGCGAGCGCGACAGCCGTGAGCAAGGCAAGGCACAGATTCAGGAGTCGCGTCAGGTTAGGCATGGGAGCCTGTGTCGCATCCGGAGTGCCAGCGAGCCCCAATTGTGCAAATGCTCGACTTAGGGCCTCGCGCGCCCGAAAACGTCCGCCACGATCAGCTTCCTGCGCGATCTGGCTTGGGTCCGTCTCTTCGTCCCACTCCAAAGGGGGAACAGAGTTCACGAGGCCCCGAGGGCTCCGCCGAAAACGTGACCTCTTGTAACCAGCGATGGCGCTCGCCATACTTTTTGGAGTGACGACCCTCCAAACAGTCAGCTTCGTCTGCGCCCTGCTCCTCGTTTGCGCGGGGACCGGAGAGGCTCAAACCACCGTCGTTCCGTTCCAAGATGGCTCACGTCCAACTGCGGCCTATCAAGGGACCGAGGACACCGTGATCAAAGAGCAGGTCCCGACCCTCAACCTGGGCCAGCTCCCCAAGACCCGCGTCACGACCGCCGACCTCGGCGGGGGCGCAACGTGGACCCTGATCCGCTGGGACCTCAGCGGACACATTCCCCCTGGGGTGGTGGTCACCGACGTTCAGCTGACTTTCTACGTCGACCCCGACGACCCCGGCCCGACGATCCCGATCTATCCACTCCTGCGACCCTGGGTCGAGGGAAACGGCACCCAAGGCGGAACCTGGAACACCTACGACGGAGTCAACAACTGGCAAACCGCAGGCGCCGAGGGCGCGCTCGACCGAGGCTCGACCTCGGTCGGCGACATGCCTGGCGCCGCTGGTTTTCAAACCGCGACTCTCTCTCCGGCCGGAATCGCGGTCGTGCAAGGCTGGGTCGACAACCCGACCACCAACAACGGCTTCATTCTGCGCGGCGGCAGCTCGGACGGCGTCGACTACGGCTCCCGCGACAACGCCTCGGTCAACCTCCACCCGCAGATTCAAGTCAGCTACGAGCTCCCGCCCTTCGGCGGCGGCGGCGGCGGCGGCGGGGCCTCGACCGACAGCTTTCGTGACGGCGAGGCCGGCTACTCCGGCACCGAGGACACCTACCTCAGGGGGGATAAGAAGGACAACAACCAGGGGGACAAGAGGGACATTCGCGTCGACGGAAACGGGAGGAACTACCGGAGCCTGCTCCAGTGGAATCTGTCCTCGATCCCGACCAACGCCACCGTGACCGCTGTCTCGCTGACGCTCTATTGCAACAACAGCGGAGGCAGCGGCGATCTCCGCGAAATGCTCCGGGACTGGGACGAGGGTGACGGATCGAAGGGCTCGGGCGCCGACTGGCGCGACTACAACGCGCCAGGCGCAAACTGGGGCGCCGAGGGCGCCAATGGGGGAGCAGACCGAGGGGCGGTGCGGCTAGGCTTGCTGCCTGCGACCAACAAGGACTCGTTTCAGACTGGCGCCCTCAACTCCACGGGGATCGCGGTCGTGCAAGGCTGGATCTCGACACCCGCCAACAACAACGGGTTTGGGATCTACCCCACGACCAACAACGAGTCGCGCTGGCGCTCCAGAGACCACGGAACCGTGGAGGAGCGGCCCCAGATCACGATTTCCTACACGACCCCCGGCGGCGGCGGCGGCACCGGGACCAAGAGCGCGACGAGCAACGGAAGCTGGAACGACCCGCTGATCTGGACCCCAAACGGAGTCCCGATCGCGACGGAGCGCGCGATCATTGACGGGACCACGGTCACGCTCGGCGGAGGCGGGACGCACGCCGTGGCTCGAATCGAGGTCGTCAACGGAGGTCGCCTCGAGATCAGCAACGGCACCCTGGCCTCGAGCGGGCTGGTCGCCGTCCTGCCCACCTCGACCCTCAGCGTGCAGGGCGGCACGCTCCAGACCCTCAGCCGGACGCTGGTGATCGCGAGCACGCTCTCGATCTCGGGCGGGTCGCACCTCCTCGGCGCGTTGCCGCTCTGGGTCGGAGCCAGCAGCACCTTCGCCGGCAGCGGGGGCTTGCTCGCCGCCGATAGCGCCGGGATACCCATGGACGTCTCAGTCCACGGCACACTCCAGGCGGCTGGTCTGACGATCCGAAACCCCCACGCGGCGGGGTTCCACGTCTCGCGCCACGCGCAGATCCAGTTCATTCGCAACTGCCGGTTCGAGGGAGTCGCGGCCGGGGCGGGCTCCCGCCTGCTCTCGATCGAACAGGACACGTTTTGCTTGAGCGCCCCGAACAACTTCTTCGACGCGGTCGCCGCTGGGCAATACAGCGTCCGAGTCAACGACACCGATTCCTCCACGCCCGACGACGTCGCGATCACCTTCGAGGACCGGGGCGACGCGATCAGCGGGGCGGGCGCGGATCCGGCCCGTGAGCTGGAGGAGAACGGAGGCTCCGTCAACTGGGTCTACTCGGCGCCAGACTCCACGAGCGGGACCTCGGTCGGCTTCCCTCAAGTCGCCTATGACTTAAGCACTTTCGCCTACTACGCAACCTACGTCGCCTTCAGCGACGTCAACGCGGCCGGCGACGACCGGATCCACGTGTTCGACCCCAACGGCGAGGGGCTCGACTCGGGCTACTACTTCGAGATCCCTGAGAGCGAAGGCAACATTGTCAGAGGCTTCTGGTGGGACCAACAGGGAGCGGCCCGGGTGGTGTGGGTCACGACCACCACCGGGCGCCTGTTCCGATTCACCAACCCCGGCGCCGGAGCGGGCGCGATCGCGCCCGACGTGGGGTTCCCGACCACGATCGCAAACGCGACTTTCTCGACCCCTCCCCTGACCGCCGACGCGAGCCTCGTCTATGCGGCCGGGACCGTTGGAGGCGCCCCGCGAATCTTCGCCCTCGACTCCACGACCGGCGCCCTCGCCTGGAGCGCGAGCAGCGGTCTCCCCGACCCCGTCACGAGCGAACTCGGGAGCGAATCGCAGTCTGGCGTGACGACGATCTTCGCGGGGGGCGGCCAGATCCAGCCCGGCGGAACGGTGTTCTTCACGGAGGACTTCGACGCCAGCGCTGGGTCCTTCGCTTACCAAGACGACACGTTCCGCGGGACGAGCAACCCCGGCGGAGCGAGCGGTGACCACTCGACCACGGGCGGGCAAACCGGCGGACGAGTCCGTGTCACCTTGGGGCCAAACTCGGCCAACATGTCCGGCGGCTGGCAGGCCACGGTCACCGTCCCTGGCGCCTCCCCCTCCCTGGTCGAAGTCAGCTTCGCCTATCGCCTAATCAGCGGCGGCCGCTACGAGTTCGACGAGTTCCAACAGATCATGGCCTCGGTCGACGGCGTGACCTTGAGCGCCGCCCCGGCCCCCAACGACTTCGTGTTCCAATACGTCGGCGACGGCAACGGCGACCCCCAGCTCGACTCGGGCTGGGTCACGGCAACGTTCCAGGTCACCCTGACCCCAGGCCCCCACCAGTTGACCCTCGGCGGCTACTCCAACAAGAGCACCGAGGGATCCGAGGTCGCCTACGCCCAATTCGACGACGTGGTCTGCCAAACCCTCAACAGCAGCGGTCGGATCTACCGCCTCAACACCCAGACCCAGCTGGTCGAAGCCGAGGACGGGACCCCCACCGGCCCGATCTCGGGCTCCGTGTTCCCGGCCTTCGGGTTTGGGCTGTTCGCCGTAGACGAAAACGGCTCGGTTCACGGAATCGACTCCACGACCATGGCGCCGCTCGCGGGCTGGCCGGTTCAGACCGGGACACCGCTCCGCTCCGACGTGTGGATGGACTTCTTCTTGGGGCAGGTGTTCTTTGGGAACGAAAGCGGCCAGGTCTTTGGCTACAGCTTCTTCGGCCTCCCCTTGGCAGGTTGGCCACTTAGCCCCTTCGGAACCGCCTCGCCGGTTCGGGCCAGCCCGCTCTTCGACTCCGGGCTCCTCTGGACGAGCAACACCGACGGGCGCGTGGTCGCCATTGACACCTCCGCCGCGACGGTCGTCTCGCCCGACTACCGATTCGGCACTGAGTCTTCGCGCATTTCGCAAGACACGTCCTCCCGCGTCACGCTCTCGACCCACTGCGGGCAGTACCTCGTGCTCCTTCCCCTCGCGGACCCGACACCGTGACACCCACCCCCGAGACACCCCCTCC
>JAESQQ010000627.1 GCA_016765095.1 Planctomycetota bacterium
GGGGGCGGCGCGGGCGGTGGGGGTGGCTCGATCGCCGAAGGCGACAAGAGCTTTGGGCAGAGCGCGCCCGGTGGCAGCGACGCGGACAAGACGATCGCGCGGGCCAAGGTCGCCCGAAAGGTGATCGAGGCGATCCTCGGGGAGTGGAGCTTCTCCGCGCTCCGCGGCGAGCGGCGCCGCCACGTCGTGACCCAAGCCATTGCGACTCTTCGCCGGGAGCGATTCAAGGAGCGCCGCGGAGGCAAGTTCCACTACAGCGCGACGGTCAACATGCCGGAGGCCCGCAATCTGGTCCTGGACGCGTTCGCGATCGAGCAGACCTTCGGCGCCGAACCCTTTCTGCTCGTCTCGGAGGGGGCGAAGTGGTTCAAGGGGGCACCGCTCGCTCCCGACGAGGTCGAGGCCGTGCGCACAGGCCTGACGACTGCGTCGGCCGATTGGCTCAACCAGTGGCGCTTCAAGCAGGCCGGGCTCGACAAGCTCGGGGAGGGGGGCGTGCTGAGTCAGCGCGGTCCGCTCAACGAGAGCGCCTACGCCGGCCTGGGCTCGAACTACAGCGCTGGCCTCGTGATCGTGATCAAGGGCGGAGTCTCATACGTGCCCTTCAAGGGGAAGGGCGTCGAGGGGTTTAAGGGCTACCTCCGCACGCGAGACCTGACCTGCCGCGTCTACGACCGCGAGCGCGATCAAATCGCCGCTCGGTTCTCGGTCAAGAGCTCCCCAGACAAGAACGAGGAGGAAGAAGCCACCACGGACTCTGTCCACCAACCCTGGATCGCAGACGGCGCCTCGATCGCTGAGGAGGCCGAACGTTACTCCCAGTTCCTCGGGCGGATCGTGGCCAGCAACATCATGCGCCGGCTCTGCTCGGCCTACTACGCCAACGTCCCCGCCGGACCCTCGGGCGGCGTGATCTGCCCTGGCTGCGGCGATCTCGTCGACGCGAAGCTGAGCACCTGCCCGGCCTGCGGGTCTCCGCTCGGAGGGCGCGGGGGGGCGACCAAGCCCGTCGCCGTGGGCCCTTCCCTCTATCGGACTCGCTATCGGTTCTGGATCAAGGACCCCAAGGAGGGCAAGACGAAGCTCCGAGTCGTGGCCGTCGATAGCCAGGGCCGAAAGGGCTCGGCTCGCTCGACCTTCAGCTACCGCACGCCAGACAACGAGCCGCCGGTGATCAAGATCCTCAAGCCGCGCAAGGGAGTCACGCTCGGGAAGAGCCCCGTTGAGGTCATGATCGAAGTCACCGACGAGCGCGGCTTGACGAAGGTCATGGTCAACGGGCGCTCGCTCAAGGGGGCTCGAGGCAAGCGCCGGTTCACCCACCGGTTCGTGATCGATCCCGAGGAAGGGATCAACAACCTCGAGTTCGAGGCCCGTGACGCGGCCGGGAACCGAGGCCGTGGGCACACCTCCTTCACGTATCGGGCCCCCGACGTGGTCCCGCCCACGGTCGAGATCCTCTCGCCGGCCGCAGGAGCTCTGGTCACCAAAGCCACCCTCGAGGTCAAGATCCGCGCCTACGACGACAACCTGGTCCGCGAGGTCCTCGTCGGGAAGACGCCAGCGGTGCGTCAGGGCAAGAGCGACCTTTGGATCGCGACGGTCACCCTCCCTAAGGAGGGCAAGCACACCCTCTACGTCAGCGCTACCGACACGGCTCGTCACCAGAGCAGGGACAGCGTTAAAGTGACCTTCCTGGCGCCCGACACGACGCCTCCGACCCTGACCCTCGTCGCGCCCAAGCGGGGAGCGAGCCTCACGAGCGCCCCTTTGATCGTGGCGGTCCGCGCTAAGGACGACCGGGGCGTCAAGTGGGTCAGGATCAACGGCGTCGCGGCGACTCAGGACGCCAAGGGTCGTTGGCGCGTCCAGATCAAGTCGCCGCGCGAGGGTCAGAACGCGATCGAGGTCGAGGCCAGCGACGCGGCCGGCAACACCGCCACGCTCAAGAGCGAGTTCTTGTTCGACAGCACGCCGCCCGAGGTCGAGGCCAGCGCCAGTCTGACGGTCAAGGGTGTCATGAAGGACCTCGGCGGGACGCTCACGATCAACGGCAAACGCGTCGACTTCGACAAGACCACCGGAGCCTACGAGACCAAGGTCAAGCCCCACCCCGACCACCCCGACAAGGTCCTGATCGTCGCGATCGACGAACTCGGCAACCGAAGCGAGCGGGTCGAGAAGATCCGCTAGTAGTGAATGTCTCGCGAGACGTGGGTGTAGCCCTTCCAGGCTAGGAGTCGCGCCTGGGGGTGGTCGTCGGGGTAATACTCGATCGTGGCGTAGGTCAGCTCGCGGTTGACGCCGAGCTGACTGATCTCGAGCGAGATCAAGTCGGTCCAGGTTCCGGTGTTTATGTAGGTCTTCCCGTGACCAAAGCGGCGGACCTTCCTGAGGTGCGTGTGCCCCATGATCAAGGTGTGGATCCTGGGGTTCTTGCGCATGATCTGCTTGACCTTGCGCTCGAAGTTCGGGAAGGCGGAGTAGGCCTTGAGGACCTCCATGGTTGCGCGGAGGTCTGCGCCTTCGACGGGGGGGCGGCGGAAGAGGGGCTTGATTCGCCAGCGCCAAAAGGTGATCAAGGCGAGCGTGATCAGTCGGAACGCGATCATGGGATCGAGGAACAGGGCCCCGAACAAGTAGAGGCTGAGCGGCTGAACCCGGTCGATGTAGGGCCGATAGGCCTTCATGGTGTTCAGCACTTCGAGCACGAAGATGCTCCCGAAGGGCTGGCGGAGGATCGGCTCGGGCCAGCCCTCGACGAGGAACTTCTCGTCGAAGCGGTAGCTGTTGATCGCCTCGAACTGCATTCCGTGGTGGATCTGGACGCCGTCGAATTCGTAGTAAGGCTTGTCGAGGACGAAGCGCATGCGCGGATCGACCATGGAGCCCGTGATTCGCTCGGAGAACATGTGGTGGCAGGCGGGAAAGTTGAGCTCGAAGTCGTGGTTGCCCGGCAGGACCGTGATCGACTTGCGGGGCTGGTCTATGAAGCTCGTGAGGGCGTGCATGACGACCGGGTGCCCGTCGAGGGCCGATTTGAGCTTGGCCGCCGCGATCTGCTCCGTGACGTGAACGGGGAAGCCCCCGTCGTAGCGGACCTGGAGGAGGTCGAAGAAGTCGCCGTTAATGATCAGCTCGAGCTCTTGATCGGCGAACTCCCCCGTCGAGTAGTGGAGGAGCAGATCGGCGAACTCCTGGTCGTAGAAGAAGTTCTCCCAGGGGTTGAGCTCGCCCACGAGTCGCCCCGAGCCGAGGTGAAAGTCGCTCACCACCAACTTACGGATCTGTCCCGCGGACTTATTGCCTCCACTCACCCCCTCACGGTAGCGGGCAGCGAGGGCCGCTGGAACCCCGCAGGCGGCAATGAATGCTGCCCACCTAAGCGTAACCCTGGTGTCATGGCTGGAGCGGGCTCACGTTCCCCCGCCCACTTGGCGCGGCCGGGGGTAAGATTGGCCATCGCCCGGGGGGCCCTCCTGTCCCCAACTTGGAAGGACACGGCCATGCGAGCCATTCGCCTTTTCGCTGCAGGCGCCGCCATTTCGGCTTGCGCTGGGATCTTTCCCCTCTTAGCCCAGGACGCAGAGCCTGACGTGACCGCCCAGGTCGCGGATCGCTTCCAGCGCCTAGGCCAGGCTCAAGGGAGCGGGATCTGGAACGAAGCCATGGCGCTCGAGTCGCTCGGCGAAGCGGCCGCGCCTGAGATCGCGCGTCGACTTGGCGAGACGACCAACCCTGCAGTCCAAGTCGCGGCGGCCAAGGCGCTCCTCGGCATGAACGCTGACGCCCAGCGGTCCGCCGCAATCCGCGCGCTCAAGAACGTCGTGCGCGGCAACGCGGGGCGCAACTTGAGGATCCTGGCCTGCGACTTGTTGACTCAGCACGCGCACAAGAACGACGTCAAGTCGCTGATCCGAGCGCTCGACCAGATCACGGACCCCATGGTCAAGACGCACCTCCTCGTTGCCCTCCACCACAAGGGCCGCTGGCCGCGGGCGCGTCGCGAGCTGCGCAAGCTGCTCAAGAGCGAGGACTTCGGCGTCAAGGCCGAGGCGGCTCTGGCCCTCGCCAGCCCCGAGATCGGCAACGTCGAGCTCGTGCGTCCGATCCTTCGCCAGCTCCAGGGTGAGCCAAGCGACCGCGGTCGCCGCGCTCAGGCTTACCTCGAGCAAGACGATCTCCTCAGCAAGCTCGAGAAATACGAGGGCCTCGAGAAGACCAGCGACATTCTCAAGCTCAAGGACAAGAAGATCTCTGACCTCAAGGGCGAGGTCGCGCAGTTGCGGGCCGCGGCCAAGAAGGGCGGCGGCAAGGCGTCACCCGGCGCTGGCGGGGACTTCCCAGGCGGGAAGCTCCTCGACGAGATCTTCACGCGGATTCGCGAAGGCTACGTCGACGAGAAGAAGACCAAGGTCGAGGACCTCGTCGACAAGGCGGCGAGCGGGCTCGTCGACGAACTCGACCCATTCAGCAGCTACATGAGCGCGCGCCAGCTCGCGAGCTTCAACGAGGGCATGGGGCAAGTCTACGGCGGCGTCGGTGCGGTGGTCCAAATGGACCCCAAGTCGGGCTACCTCACGATTCAACAGATCTTCTACGGGAACCCTGCCCACAAGGCGGGCCTGCGGGCGCTGGACAAGATCATTGAGGTCGAGGGAGTCACGACCAAGGGCAAAACGGTCAGCGAACTCGTCAAGCTCCTCAAGGGCCCGGAGAACACGCCGGTCAGGGTCCTCGTGCGTCCCTTCCTCGGCGGAGACGACGTCGAGCTGACGATCATTCGTCAGCAGGTGACGGTTAAGAGCGTTCACACCGCGATGCTCCCCGGCAAGATCGGCTACCTCCAGCTCCAGCAGTTCGGCGGACTCGCGGTCCAAGAGATCGAGGCTGGGCTGAAGACCCTCGAGGCCCAGGGCATGCAAGGCCTGATCTTCGACCTGCGTGGGAACCCAGGCGGTTACCTGAACGCGGCCGTCCTGATCGCGGATAAGTTCCTCAACGACGATCAACTCGTGACCTATAGCCAGGGCCGGAAGGGGACCCGCTACGGGTTCAAGAACGAGGACGGCGGCCCCCGCGTCAAGCAGAGCCGCGTCGCTCAGCCGAAGCACCCCGACTACCCAATGGTCGTCCTGATCAACGGAGACTCGGCCAGCGCGAGCGAGATCGTGAGCGGGGCGCTCCAGGCCCACAGCCGAGCTGACCTCGTCGGTGAGACTTCGTTCGGCAAGGGCAGCGTTCAAAACGTGTTCCCGCTCCAGTCGACGGGCGGCAAGGCGGCCCTTCGACTGACGATCGCCTACTACTACCTTCCTGACGGGCGCTTGATTCACCGCAAGCGGGACGCTGCCACCTGGCGCTTCCTCCAGCAGATTCGCAGTCAGATTCGCGGCTGGAAGGCTAACGGCGTGATCACCGACGCCCAGTCCAAGAAGATGCTCGAGCGCTACAAGGACGCGCCCGGTGGCGTCGAGCCCGACTACACGGTCAGCCAGCCGGAGCTGAGCAAAGGTCAGAGCGTGGGCTACGGCTTGGTGCTCGCGAGCCAGATCGTCGATCTCTATGTCCAGGCTCGCTGGAATGAGCACAAGAAGCTCTTCCACACCCTCGCCAAGAGCGACGGGTTCAAGACGGACCTCTACCCCGACTTCGACGAGCTTTGGGCCGAGGCCCTCAAGATCGTCGAGCCCAACAAGGAGGCCAAGGCTGTGTTCAGCAAGGAGGACCTCCGGGTCCTGCTTCGGGCCGGCGTTCGCCGCTTCGCTCAAGACGACTTCGAGCGAATTCTCGTCGGCGACTTCCAGCAGGACGTTCAGCTTCAGGCTGGCCTCGTCGTCCTGGCCGAAGCGACTGGGATCGACACGACTCAGATCGCGGAGCTGAAGTTCCTCAAGGAGCGCTACCCCAAGGGCGTCGAGAAGACTCGCAAGCCCAAGGAGCCCAAGAAGGGCGAGGACAAGGGCCGCGACTTCAAGTAGAGGGCAGCGCGAAGCGCCCACGACCCCTTGCAACCAGGCGCCACCCAGCGGACGGGAAGCGCCGTGAGCGAGATCCAGGGCTAGCCTGCCTGCCAGCGCTCGAGGCGTGGGCTCACCGTGACCTCTCCTACTCAGGAAGAACTGCGCGGGAACCTGCGGAAGGTGTTGCTGCTCAGCGGCGCCTTCATGTTCCTGGTTCTGATGCCGGTCCTGGTGCCCTTCTATCAGTCCCACGGACTGACGATGGCGGAGGTCTTCCAGATCCAAACGATCTACGCGGTCGCGATGGTGATCTTCGAGGTTCCCTCGGGGTACGCCTCGGACCTCCTCGGGCGCAAACGCTGCCTGATCTTGGCGGGCGCCTGCTACGGCGCGGCCTTCACTTGGCTCGCGGTCTCGACCGGGTACTGGGACTTCGCAGGCTTCGCGCTCCTCTCAGCGCTCGCGACGGCCCTTCGTTCGGGGACGGACGTCGCGCTCCTCTACGACACGGTTGAGGCGTTGGGAGAAGAGGGGGGGTCGGGGAGCCATGTGCTCGGGAGGCGCCTCTTCTGGAGCCAGTCGGGGGAGACGACGGCCGCCTTCGTGGCCACCGCAGCCGTCGCGATCGGTGGCTTGGCGCTCCCACCGATCGTGAACGCGGTCACGTCTTGGGCTCCCCTCCTGATTGCCTTGACGCTCGTCGAGCCGCCTCGAGCTAAACTCGGATCGTCGCACTCGGACAATTTGCGGCTGATCGCTCGCAAGCTGCTCTGGGACACGCCCCTCGTGCGGCAAGTCCTCTTGACCTTGATCGCGTATGGCCTCGCGACGCTCCTCGCGGTGTGGTCGGTCCAAGACTACTGGCGGGTGCTTGGGATTCCGCTCGGTTGGTTCGGCTTGCTCTGGGCGGGCTACAACCTGTTGGTCGCCCTCGCGGGGCGCGCAGCGACGGAGGTCCGCGACGCTTGGGGCGTTCGGCGGGTCGTGCTCCTGATCGGGTTGCTGCCCGTGCTCGGCTACCTCGGCTTCGCGTTCTGCGCGCCGGGCGGCGAGGCGGTTCTGGAGGGCGTGCCTGCGGCGGTGTGGGTCGTGGGCGGAGTCCTGAGCGGCTGCTTGTTCCAGGTCAGTCGCGGATTGACTCAGGTCGTGCTCCGCGACGAACTCAACCAGCGCGTCGACGCCAGCTTCCGCGCGACCGCCAACTCGGTCTCCAGCCTAGGCGTCCGCCTCGCGTTCGCCTTCGTGGGGCCCCTCCTCGGCTGGTCGATCGACACCCAAGGTCACGCCTTCGCGTTTGGAGCCCTCGCGCTAGCCTTCACCGCGATCGGTTTGGTCTTCGCGCTCCCCCTCGCGCTCTGCCTTGGACGCGAGTCGCGCTCCGAGCCTCTCTAGCCTGGCTCCGTCACAAGGGATTGTTCACCAGGCGAGACCAGATACTTCGGGCGCTACGTGACTCCTGAGGTCGAGGACGAGATCCACCGCTTGAACCCCAAGGGCCTGGCGTCGGGGCTCTCTCTGTTCGGCGCGACAGAAGCGAATGAGCCCAAGGCAGGGCGTCCGTTCACTCCCATTCCCAGCGGTGACTTGAGTCCGGTACGAAGGTGAGGTCCACCTGGAGGGGGTCCGACCCCCTTCTCCGCCTGAGGTCACGAACGAGCCAACCGCTGGGGATTGGATAGCGCGCTAGTCGGGGCGTGACCTTCGACTGCTGCCAAAGGGAGGGGTCCCAGTCCTCTGTCCAATCGTGCCGGGGATCCGGTAAGAAGAGAACGTCTGCGTCTTCCGACGCCAGCGCCCAGCGGTGGACGCAACGCACGAGCCAGCCGGAAGGCGTGGGGGAGCACTCTAGCCAGAGGTGGTTATGAGTGTCCCTGAGTCGTTTTGGTCTGGGGCGGTCTCTTCGCTCCTTAGGCTACTTGGCGCGTGGTGCAGGCTTCTCCTCGTCGCGCTGTGCTTGCGCGTCTTCGGCGGGCTCTGCTGGGGCGTCCCCAATGGGCTCTGCTCCGGTCTCGGGGGGTGGGGCAGAGATCTTCCCAGGGCTTTGGCACCCCTGGAGTAGAGCTGAGATCGCCAGCACACCGAGAGTGAATGCGCGCTTGGTTCGGGTTCGCATGAGTCGTCTCCTCCTCGCCTAGACGATTCTTCCCCAGAACTAGACGATTCTTCCCCAGAAGAGGTTGAGTGCGATCGCAGCCTTCGCGACATATTCGATGCGATTTTCACTGCTCTGCTCGCTTCGCCTGCGCTGCAGCTTGATCTCGCCGACCAGGATCAGCTGTGCGTTTGCCGAGCGAGTCCGAGTGGGAGTATGCGTGTCGGGCCGGGACGACGACGCCCTTTGCCTTCGGGGCGACGATCACGCCGCAGCAGGTGAACTACGACGGGAACCATCCCTACGGCGGCGCCTCGAAGGGGAGCTACCGGCAGACGTCGACGAACGTGGGGAGCTTTCCTGCCAACGCCTTTGGGCTCTTCGACATGCACGGGAACGTGTATGAGTGGTGCCAAGACCTCTACAACAAGCAACTCAGCAGCGTGCCGCAGGACGGGACTCCGACTCTTGCCGGCTCGGGGGAACGCGTATTTCGAGGGGGATTCTGGCCCTACGAGGCCTGGCGCTGCCGCTCGGCGGCACGCAGTGGGGAACTGCCCGACCTCCGGAGCCGGGGCATAGGGGTCCGTCCTGCCAGGTCCTGGCACTGAAGCGCTCTGACCCTCACGCCGCGCTTGGCGCGGACCCCGCCGGCGGACTAGGCCGATTCGCTGCGTTGATCCCCAATGATGAGGTCAACGCACCCTCCGCCGAGATCTTCGCCGGCTCGTTCGGGCGCGCTCGCCTCTACCAGCAGCGGACGGCAGCCACCGCCACGACCCAGTCCCTAGCGCGCACGCGAAACGTCTTCGCTGAGGGGCTGGGACACGATCGAATGGAGGAGTTGTTCGAGAAGCCGCTGGTCACGCGGCGATCCGCTCCACGTCGAGCGAGATATAGCCTGAACCGCAATCCGTCACGACGTTTCGGGCTAAGGCAAGTCCCTGACCGCAGTGGCTTCGGACCCGTCTTCTCGGTTCCGCTCATGCCACCTAGGGGTCCCGTTGCTCCCCGTCGGCTCTCTTGAGCCGATAGGCGAAAACTCGCGACTGCGCCCCGACCAAGAGAACCTCCGCGCCCGTTTGCTCGTCGGGGATCGCTGCCAGCGCTAGGCGAGATGCGAGGAACACCTCTGTATAAATCAGCTTGCCGTCGGAATCGTAGAGGAAGAGCGCAGATCTTCTGCCTGTCGCATGGATCGTGCGCACGACCGCGAAGTGCACGTCGTTGGGCTCCCCCGCCCGAAGACGCACGGGGATCGCCTGATTGACCGAGAAACCGCCCACGGGAAGCGGGAGCCGGCCACGCAGCTCCCCGGCGAAATCCACGAGGTCGAGGGTGCCGTTGCCGCTGTGGGCGATCCATTGCTGGTCACCGAGGGCCGGCCAGCGCGTCAGGCTGAACGGGCCCGACGTGACGTCCAGCGTGCGCAGCTGGGTGCCGCCTGCGTCCCGAATCACGATTCCGTCGCCATGGCTGCTGTGCAGGATTTCGACGGTCCCGTCCCCATCGACATCGGCCACTTCGACCGTAAACACATTTGAGCCCGATCGTTCCCACACTCTTTGACCGCGCGCGTCTAGCCGCGCGACGCCACCTCCGCCGTTGAAGCCGACCACGAACCCGATCCGACCATTCCCGGAGAGGTCACCTGCGGTCAGATCATTGGGAGCAGGAGACCATCCGTCCAGTTGCCACTGCGTCCGTCCCTGGCCGTCCATGAGTGACACCGGCTGCCACCCACCGCCGGTATTCAAGAATTCGACGTCGCCGTCTCCATCCCAGTCGAATGGGATCACCGTGCCGACTCGTGCGTCGAAGCGGACGACCGAACGAACCCTGCCTCGACCGGAGAGGGATAACGCACCGTGCTCGCCAGAGACCCAGACAAGGCTGCCGACCCTGGATATCGAGGAGACGCGCTTCAGCCAGGCCTCTTCGGCGAAGAGCTCCTTCTGGATCACCCCGCGATCGATCACGACCCCAGGCTCAGGCAGGCCACGGCAAGAGCTACAGAAGAGGACCAGTGACAACCCGGCCAAAGCCTGGAGGCCACGGGAGGAAGCTCGCGATTCGTTCATGGCGAGAATTGTATGCGCTAGCCCGTATCGCTCCGTCTAAATAGAAATGCCAGATTGGATAAGCGTGGCTTAAGCTGGAAGCACTCGGCGCCTGTCAGTGCCAAGCGCCCTTGCGGCGCTTGGACGCCAGGATCGCGAGGCGGAGGGTGTTCGCGCCTGCGTCGAGGATTGGGTCCCTTCCGTTGGCGTAGCGGAGTTCGTCTTCGACGTAGACGTCGGGCTCGATTCCTTCACCCTCGATGTCGACGCCGCCCGCGACGGGGCGCATGTCGATGCTGGGGACCATGAGGAAGGAGTTGTCGGAGAGCCTGCGCAGGCCACCGGGGAACTCGACTCCGAGGAAGGCGCCGCGAGTCCGCTGACCGACGAGCGCTCCGATTCGGCGCCTGCGCCACTCGAAGGCGATCAGCTCCTTGACCGAGCGCGTGCCGTGGTCCATGAGCGCGACGCATGGCTTGGAGAAGTAGGCTCCGCTAGGCGCCCGGCGGGCCCGTCGCGTCTGGTTCGGGCTCGATCCGGGTGGGGCAGGCGGCGCCACTCGGGACCGATCGAAGTAGGAGATCAGCTTGGCGGCGGCCTCAGGCGCCCCACCCCGTCCGCGGAGGTCGACGATCATGCCGTCTAGCCTGGGGTGGGTCCGGATGAACTCGTGGGTCATGAACACAGGGTCGTAGCCGAGGAGGTGGTAGATCCGCACGTAGCCGAGTCGAAGTCCGTCTCGCTTGATCACGCGTTGGCTGTAGAGGCCGGCAGCGGTCTCATTCCAGCCGTGCGCTTGGAGCTTGACGCGATAGCGGCCGAGCGGGGTCGGTGTCCGCTCGAACTCGACCTTGACTTGGGTCGTCTTCTCGCAGGGGATCAGGTAGCTCCGGGGGCCTCCCAGTCCTGACTCGTAGGGCACTCCCAACAGCTGTGCGGGGTTGGGCGGGCGACCGTTGATCGAGACCAGCCGGTCCCCGCGGCGGACGCCGCCTGCGTCAGACGAGCTCCCCGGCAGGATCCTCGAGACGAAGAACCCCTCCTTGAGGCGGGTGAGCGTCATTCCGAACTGGGGGACCCCGATCCGCTTGGGCCCGTCTATGAGGAACCGCTGCATGTATTTGGGAGTGATCAACTCGGTGTGCGAGGCCTTCAGCTCACCCAGCATGTCGGTGACTACGCCGTGCAGCTCTCGCTGGGTCACCGCGTCCTTGGCGCGCGCTCGGTAGCGATCGAGCACGCTGTCCCAGTCCACGCCTCGATAGGTCGGATCGTAGAACATGGTCTTGGCCCCCTGCCAAGCCTGCTCAAGGATGACGGGGTCGACGATCTTTTCCGCGTCGTCAGCGCGGGTGCTCTGGACGGACGCCGCTGTGGCGGCGAGCAAGAGTGCGCAGAGGCAGAGGAGCGGGCGGAGCGGGCGACTTCGGCCCACGTCTACCCCTCCTCGCCCTCGTTCGGGTCGCCCGTTTCGCGGGCCCGCTCCTGACCGTAGTGCTGGTACTCCCCTGCGAACTGGACTTTCTTGGGTCGGCTCACGATTCCGAGGACCCCAAACCCGAACCCGAGCAGGACCACGGCCGCCACGCCGCCAAGCATTCCCGTGTTGGCCTGGGCCCAGCAGCCCCAGTATTGGCTCAAGCGAGGGTCGTCAGGGGCGTCCCGTTTGGCGATCTCGAAGAACGCCAGCGCCGCCTCAAACTCGTTGTTCTTGTAGCGAATCTCCCCCTCGCGTGCGGCCAGACGTCCCATGAGGATCTTGATCCGGGCTGTCGTTCCGGGCCCCATGGCTTGCGCCCGTTTGAGTTGCTCTTCTAGGATCGCGAAGGGCGTGACCTTGGAGGTGGTTCGGAACCCGCTCGGGGCCTTGCTGAGGATCTTGCTTCGTGCGAACCCCTGGGTCCCGTCTGTCTTTTGGACCGAGACCCACTCGTCGAAAGCCGAGGCGTTGCTCGCCGTGCTCTCGAGTTGGTCACCGGGCTTGATCTCAGCGACGAGCTCGGCTGCAGCGTGGGGCGCCGCGCGAATCACCATCGCGTCGATCTCCTCCTCGGCAGCGTCTACGAGCAGCACGGCCAAGATCTTGTTCGGCTGGAGCTTGGCGGGACCCGTAAGGTTGGCCGCCGATTCTTGGAGTGCCAGGGCAGCCTGTCCGCGCTTGCCGTCGTTGAGGAAGCGTTGGCCTTGGTCGAGCAAGATCGAGGGGAGGAGCTTGCTGGCTTCGGGGTGGCGCTTCTCTGAAGCCAGGACAGCTCGCACGATCTCGAGGGCCTTAATGAAGTCTCCCTGGGCGCGTGCTTCGGCGGCGAGCTCGACTTGACGGAGGCGCTCACGCTTGGCGTCGTCGTTGGCCTTCTTGAGAAGGAGGTCGACGGCCAGGCTCACGATCGCGTCAGGGTTCTTCTTGCCCGACTTGAGCTGCTGCTCGAGCCTGCTCGGATCGACCTTGCGAGCGCGTAGGTCAGCGAACAGAGCCGGGAGGATCGGCTCTCCCAGTCCGCGGAGGAGGATCGCAGCCCGGTCCGAGGTTTCACGGTCCGTGATGTCGATCGCGACGTGGAGGAGCGACTCGACGCCCGCCTCAGGGTGGCCGCGGAAGGCCTGCAGAATGTCCTCCTTGAAGTCCTCGCTTCGGGCGAGGTAGAAGGTGAACAGACGCCGTCCGGTGGCTCCCTTCAGTCCGATCTTGAGTTGAGCCATTAGCTGGATCAGGGCTCGCTTGTACTCGACGGCCTTCATGTGTTGGGGGAGGGTTGCCTGCTCGATGCCGCCTCCGCGGATTACCCAATGACGGAGCCGCCGGTCTTGGCCAAACAGAGTCTCCATGATGAGGCGAGGCGCGAGCTCGCCGAATCCGTCGAGTGCCTTGCGCAGCTCGAGTTCGAGGTCAGCGTCCCGCTCGGTCGGGTTCTTCCCGCTGCGCAGGTGGTCTCGCAGCAGGATCGAGTAGCCGATCAGGACTCGGCAGAGGTTCGGGTCTCCGTTGGCTGCGGTTGCCCGAAGCGCGCCTGCGAGCTCCTCCAAGGGGCGGTTCCAGTGCTCTAGGGCGCCGATCAGGTGAGCTTTTGCGTCGGTAGCGCTGAGGTCGATCACGTGGCGAGGGAGGACCTTGACGTGAACCCTCCCGTCAAGGAAATCGTCCCCTGGGATCACTTGAACGATTTGGTGGCGCTGCTCGACGAACATCGCTTTTTGGACCTTCTTGACGACCACCCCGTCGGGCTTGGCGTCGGGTTTCATGCACGGCTTGCGTGAGAGGAGGAACTGGACCTCGAACCCAACGAGGAGAGCGGTCTTGAGGTTGTGGGAGAGCACGACCTCGAACTTGAGCTGGCCGTGGCGGGATCGCTTGATCTCGACTGAGATCTGCCCCCCCTCCACGTTGAAGGACTGCGTGTGGTCGAGGACTTCGTAGCGAATGCCCTTGGCACCGAGTCGCGGCTTGGGCTTGGGGTCGGTCTCCCAACGGTTGTTGCGAAAGCCCCTCAGGGTGTAGGTCTTCTCGTCGAGGTCGATCAGCTGACCCGTCTTGAAGGCCACGCCGATCATGTCGCCGATTCGGGCGCCGAGGGCGAGGAAAGGGTCCTTCTTCTTGGGGCCAACCACACCGCCGCCCATGGCGATCCGGATGCGTTTCGCGGCTGCGGGGTTGACGACCTCGGCGATCTCCGAGCGCCTGATCGTGACGCTCCCCGTGTAGCGCCCGCCGACCCGAGGGATCAGCACGATCTCGCTCGCGCGGACGGTCTTGACCTTGAATTCGTAGAACTGGGGGTCCTTCAACTTGCGGAGTTGGACCTCGTCGTTGGGGTGTGAGGCGTCGAGGGTTGTCTTGACGCCTGCGAGTTCTTGCGCACCCCCTCGCTTGATCAAGGCCAGGTCGACGACCAAGTCGCGGATGAGGAGGAGTCGGACGGGTTGCTTCGGTTTGAGCGTCAAGATCTTGGCGAGGGTTCGCCCAGCCACTTTCCCGAGCGCGTAGTTGCCTCCGTTCTGGAGCCAGATTCGCTGCGACTTGTCGTCGAAGCGGGCGAAGACTCCCTCTACGGAGGCCTTGATCGCGGCAGGCCCTCCGCTCTTGCGCTTGATCGAGGTCAGGGTCTTGCCATCGCCCTTGACCGTGATCACGATCTCAGCGCCTGGCTTGAGCGCTTTGATGATTTTCTTGTAGCGCGCGTATGTCTTCGCGCCGATGGTGTAGTCCCCCGACTTGCTCTGGAGGGTGTAGTGGCTGGCCGCAGCCTCGATTCGCACGAAGCGAGTCTCAATGGTCTCGGCCTGCGCGACGCTGATGGTCACGCAGGTGCTGGCAAGCGCGATCAGCGCGGCCTGACGCAGGTCCATACCCCAACCCTTCTTGGCTCCATTTTGAGCCCACAACACGCTCAGCAGAACCTCTATTGTGCACAAGCGCAACCGTTCGCACCGGACTCTCCCTTTCTCGCTGTGGCCGTTTGAGGGCGCGCATTGGATTCGCTCACGAGGGACCCTGGAACACGTGGTTGCGGGTTCGGAGTCGGGCTATAGTCTTTGGCCCCGCATCTCGCGGTCTTTTGGTGGGAGGACCCCCATGATGTTCCGTCGGCTATCTTTTTGTTTGCTGATCTCGGCCTTCTTCATCGGTTGTAGCTCTCCCGACGAGCCCAAGGAGCCCAAGGAGGGCCCCCAGGAGCAACCAAAGGAGAAAGAGAAGCCTGCTGAAGAGCCGGCGGCTGCTACTTTCGACCTAGCGGAGAGCTACGCCGGGACGTGGAAGCGCGACGACGGCGTGACGTTCTCCGTCGAAGACGACGGAACCACGGTCACAGGCACTCTCGCTGAGGACCCTGAGGCCCGTTGGGAGTCCCTGACCTTCACGCTTACGCGTAGCGACCAGCAGTTGAAGGGGACTTCGACCTTCAAGGCTGCGGAGGCTGAGCACACAGCCGAACTTCAGTGGGAGCTCATCGCGGACGCGGACGAAAACCTCCGTGGGCGGATCCAAACAGCATGGGTGGACCCCGAGAGCGGTGAATTGCTCCTCTTCCCCGAGGACCCCGAGTGGGCTGACCAGACTTTCGCGGTAGACCGGCCTGAGCCGGAGGGTGGCGGGCCCCTCGCCATGACCCCTGGTGAGACTGAGACTCCTGGTGAGACTGAGACTCCTGGTGAGACTGAGACTCCTGGTGAGACTGAGACTCCTGGTGAGACTGAGACTCCTGGCGAGACTGAGACTCCTGGCGA
>JAESQQ010000628.1 GCA_016765095.1 Planctomycetota bacterium
CCGGCTGACCCCGTGCTTCCCGCTGACCCCGTGCTTCCCGCTGACCCCGTGCTTCCCGCTGACCCCGTGCTTCCCGCTGACTCCGTGCTCGCCGCTGAGGACTCGACGACGGCTCCGGTTTCTCCGGCGGAAGGCTCGCGCGTGAGGAAGCCGACTCGGCAGAGCTACCGCCTCCCTCGCGGCCGCTTGCTCCTTGAGTTTCTTGGCTCGAGCTTCGGCGCGAGCCGCCCTCTCGGCGAGCCTGACCCTCTCGCGCTCTTGCTGGATCTCCTCCCAGGTCGGGGGGGGATTGCGAATCGCGTCGAGCGCCACGAGCCCACCCGCGTGCCTCGGCCAGCGGCTGAGCAGCTCCTCCAAGACGTAGCGCTGGACCTCGACCGAGAAGCCCTTGTTTTTCGCCCAGGCGTAGGTGTCGTAGTAGGCGCTCGCCTTGTGGCCCCGCTTCGCACGGGCGACCCGTTGCTCGAACTTCAAGCCACGGGCCAGGGCGCGCAGTTGGCGAGCCTGGGGGCCCAGCCCGCGACGGCTCGCCCAATCGGCGAGGTCCTTGACCTCCCGCGGGCTCTCCATGTTCGTGCGAGCAGCCTGAGTCGCGTAGTCGTCACCCGCCGAACGCAGCTTTTGAACGCGTTCGATCTGGTGCTTCGCGAGGCGAAGCTTCCCACCCGTCACCCGCAGCTCGACGTGAGTCGAAGTCTGCCTGACGACCTTGCCCTCAATCGTCCGACCGTTCTTGAGGTGAATCAGGTCTGCGGAAGCCGACCCGGCAACGGCGAGCGGCGAGAGGAAGGCGAGCGCTAGGACGAGAGAGCGGGCTTGAATCATGGCGTTCCTCACCGGGGCACACACCACCCTAACAACGGCGTGACGAAGGCCCGCCCTGAATCCCAATCGTGGCCGCCCACGCGGGCGCTAAGTGGCGCTCACTCCGCGCTCGCCGGTGGCTCCTCGCAGGCCCGCGCCAAGAGCGAGGCCGCCGAGTCGAAGAAGGCCTGATACTCCTCCGCGTTGCCGGGCAGGATCGGGAGCCTAAAGATCGGGGTCAGCTCCGGGAGCCGAATGCCCTCGCGCTCTGCGAGCCACTGAAAGGCCAGGCGAGCCGCGGCGCCGTTCGCCTCGGCGAAGGGGTGGAAGAAGCGGACGTCGAGGTAGACCCGGCAGGCCTTGAGCAGTGGGTGGAGCGCGTCGCCCTCGTTCTTCACGAGCTTCTTGGTCAAGGCCTCCTCAAGGCGAGGGTGACTCCCGTAGGTCTCCAGCCGGGCCCGCGCGTACGCGGGCCCCTCGCGAAACCCGACCGACTCGCACCCCAACACGACGCACTGGAGTGAGCAGAGCCCCTCCCAGGAGAGCGCCTCCCCCGCTCCAGCGCGCTCGGCGGCGACTTGGATCGCCGTTCGAACACGCGCTGCATGCTCAGGGTCTCGGAAGGTGTCAAAGCGCTCGACGTAGGCGTCGTGGAGCGTCGCGAGGCTCGGCACCGAGTCGAGGCAGCCCTCGACCGCCGGCCAGTCAGAGGCGATCGAGTCCCAGGGCAGGCTCTTGACGGTCTGACAGTGAAGCACCACGGCGTCTTGGCTCACGAGCCCTCCCTTGTTGCCTGAGTCGAGCTAGCGATCGTGCTTGAAAAACTGGTTGAACAGCCTGCTCAGCCGCCCGCTGGCGGGGCGGGAGGGGCGAGGCGGCTCGGTCATTGTCCTCAAGGTCAACTCGCGCAGCCCGCCGCCCTGAATGAGATCCAAGATCTCTTGGCAGGAGGCGGGCCGATCGACGAGGCGCTTGGCCATCATCGACGCCAAGAGCGTCTCCAGTTCGGGGCACCACGGGAACTCGTTCCTGGCCTGCTTGAGCGTGAGGGGAATCCCGACCAAGTGCTCGCTCAAGAAGTCCGACGAGCGATCGACGTGCAGCGGGTGCCGCCCGGTCAAGAGCAGGAAGAACATGATCCCGAGCGAGTAAATGTCGGTCCGGGCGTCGACTCGGCCGCTGTTGATCGTCTCGGGAGCCACGTAGGCCGGGGTCCCTGAGATCGAAGTCAACTCGGTCCTAAAGGCGCGGTCGGCGTCTGGCTTGAGGTCGTCGAGGAAGCGCGCGATCCCAAAGTCGATCAGCTTGACCTCGCGACCCGAGGCGCCTGCAAGCAGGAACAGATTGTCCGGCTTGACGTCGCGGTGAATGATCCCCAGCTTGTGCGCCGCCTCCAAGCCCGCGAGGGCCTGCTCCATGATCAGGAACACCTCTCCGGGCTCCAACAGGATCTTGGTCTCGTTGAGCACCTCCTGGAGCGACTCACCCGCAAAGACAGGCAAGACGAGGAAGGGCGCCCCGTCCTCGGTCTCGCCCGAGGCAAGCAAGTGGATCAAGTTGGGGTGCGCCAGCTGAGCGTAGATCTGGCCCTCCCGTTCGAAGCGCTGGAGGTCGTCGCTACCGCTGGGGCTCGTCATGACCTTCACGGCGACCAGGCCAGACCCGTCGGTGCAGAGGTAGACCGCGCCCATGCCCCCCTCGCCCAGGCACTGCACGACCTGGTAGGGACCGATCACTTCGCGCTGGGCGTGCTCGCTCGGACCGGCGGCTTGCCAGTGGCCTTCCTGAATCCGGGCTGTCGTCCAGCGCGACTTGCCGGCGTCCTCGGCCTCGTCCTCTAAGGCTCCCGTCTCGTCGGAGGAGTCGTCTGCCGTGGTGGCGCATCGCGTGAAGCTGCCGAGCTCCAGCTCGTCGTCCCGCGAGCCGAGCACCTGCTTCGAAGTCTCTTGGTCGTTTCGGACCTCGCTGAGCCGGCGCTTGCTCCAGTTCACGCCCCTGAGGGTCTCCTCCGTGCGAAACAGAGTCGTGATTCGAAACGCCTCGTCGGTCAACGGCCAAACGGGAATCAAGGCCTTGACCACGCCTCTAAAGTCCTCGTCTCGATAGCGCTCTAGGACGCGCCGGTTGTCTCTCACGATCCGCCGGTGCGTCCGGCGCTTGAGTCGCTCGGCTTCGTCAGTCGTGATCAGGCCCAGGGTTGGGAGCAGCACACTCAAGTGGTGGCGATAGGAGGAGAGCTCGATCTCGGCGAGCACGCGCAGCACTTGGTCACGTGGCAGATCGTGCTTGCGCTCCGCGATCCGGAGCAAGATCGCCTCGCGCCGCAAGTGCACAAACAAGGCCGTGAAGTAGCGGGCGCGCTCGGCCTGCTTCTGGGTGATCAGATCCCGATCCAGGAGGAGGGCCAGGACGTCCCGCGACGCGTTAGGGTCCGCGTCCGCGACTTTCATTTGCTTGCGCACGACCTCTGCGGTCGCGTACTTGAGCTGGATCAGCAGTTTGGCCGAGAGAATGTCGTTGGGAACCAGCACGAAGCCCGATCTTCCCAAATTCTGCGCGGGGAGCGTCGGCTCAGTTCAGGCCCCTTTCAGCGCAAATCGACAACGCCGCCCCCAGCGAGAGCCGAGCGAACCCACTCCAGCTCGGCCACGATCATGCGAACGGGGTCATGATCGAAGCGAGCGCGCTGGACCTCGGGCAACACGTCGAAGGTGTAAGTCTCGACTTCGAGGTGGTCCGTGGCTGCGACGAGGCCCAAGAGCGCCCGCTCGAGGTCTGGGCGAGTCGTGCCGAGCTCCTCGTCTCCGTCCCAACAGAGCGGCACGTGAAAGTGGGTCCTGAGCCGAGTGGCTGAGACGAAGTCAGCGCGGAGGCCCCCCTCGGCGTCGAGGAGTTCAGAGAGGTCTGCTGCGGTGAGGACTCCGCCCGGCGTCTCGGCCAGGGTCTGGTGAAGGTAGCGCGGCTCGCTAAAGCCCACCAAACGCGCGAGGGCCTCTGGGTGACGGGCTGGCTCCAGCAGCTCGAGCGCCGAGCTGAGCTGGACCTTGACCACTCGGACTCCCGCCGCGGCGATCTCCTCCAAAGAAGCGCTCAGGTCCTCATAGCGACACGCCAGGTGACACGTGTCCACGCAGAGTCCGACCCGGCGCCGGAGCGCCTCCTCGGCCTCGCGCTCCGAGCCGCCGGCCGCCACGAACGCGCGCAGCCCCGCGCGGGCGAACACGTGCTCTGCCAAGAACGCGAGGCTCTCGCTCGTCGTCTCGAGTTGAGCCAGCGGCTCGGGCTCGAGGGCCACGGCCAGGGAGCGCCCGGTCTCCGCCTCAAGTGTCTCGAGGGAGGCCGCGAGCTCTCCAAGCTGGGCGCCAGCGAGAGCGAGCCGCTCGCCGTCCCCAAACGCCTTGTAGCTGATCGGAACCGTCGAGACCGAGCCACGTTCCCCCTCGGGGAGGAGCGCCGCGAGGGCTCGGCAAGCGTCCTCGGTATAGCGACGCCGCTCGGGCTCAAGCCAAGTCGGGCGGTAGACGCGCTCCTTGACCTCGCGCGCATGAAACCCCCCGATCGGGAACGCGTTGACCGTGTAGGCAAACAGCCCCGCAGCTTCGAGCGCCTCCCGCGCCTCGCTCGCCGCCCCGGGGTCGCTCGCGAGCGTGCGTGCCGCCTGCCCTGCGAGCCAAAGCCCGGCGCCCAAACGACCCTCAGGCCGAAACTCACGCCGGACCCGTGCCAGCGGTCCTCGGATCAAGTCCAGGAGCTCGGCGAAGCTCTCGCCGGGGTGCACGTTGGTGCAGTAGCTAAGGATTGGAGTCTTGCTCACGCCCAGACCTCCGAGAGCCGCGAGTCTCTCAGGACGATAGCAGCGGCTGAGGCGCGGTCTCTGGGTCGAGAGCCTCCGCGAGTTCGACCGCCAATTCGCTCGGCGCGCTCGGCATCTCGCGTGGCGCTGCGGGGAACAGGGTCCGTCCACCGACGGCCAGGAATCCGAGCCCGATCAAGGCCAGGAAGGGCGCGGCCGTGGGGTGACCCAGAAACAGGCCATAGCCCAGACCACCGAACGCGTAGGCCGCGAGCCCGAGCTCGGCGAGGGCAAAGGGCAGCTCCGGGCGCACGCTGTAGCGACGGGCGATCGCACCGATCGCGCCTCGCTTGGGGGTCCGCACAAACGCCGCCTCGCCGCCAAACAAGCCCTGAACGTAAGCCAGCCCATTGCTCAGGCTGAGGCCGATCCCATAGGCGAACAACACGGGCGTCAAGGCAAGGCCCTCCGCGAGCCCACTCCAGCCGCGGTGTCGCTGAGAGACAACATAAAAAAGCGTCACCGAGAGCGTCGCCAGCCCGAACAGGACCCACTGCAAGGTCAACAGCGGACTTCCCAACGCGACAAGCGGCACCGTCGCGAGGACCAGAAGCAACAGGAGGGGGTAGGCCAGGTTAAGCAGGAGCTGGAACGTGGCCTCAACCCGGGCCCGGAACAAGACGCCGGGCGTTCGCCACACATGACCCAGGAGCTTGCGAGCGGTCTGCCCCGAGCCCCGAGTCCAGCGACGCTGCTGAGCCCGGAACGCGGCCAGATCCTCGGGCAGCTCCGCGGGAGCCACGACGTCTTCTTGGAACTGAAACCGCCACCCAATCAGCTGCGCCCGCAGCGAGAGGTCAAGGTCCTCGGTGATCGTGTCTGCGGCCCAGCCGCCTGCTCCGTCAATCGCCTCGCGGCGCCAGATCCCGGCCGTCCCGTTGAAGTTGAAGAACCGCCCGGTCCGACTCCGCGCGGCCTGCTCAATCCGAAAGTGGGCGTCGAGCGCCAAAGCCTGGACCCGAGTCAGCAAGTTCGCGTCACGGTTGAGGTGACCCCAGCACCCCTGCACGAGGCCCAACTGCGGATCCTCAAAGTGCGGCACGGTCCGACGGAGAAAGTCAGGGTTCGGAACAAAGTCCGCGTCGAAGATCGCGATCAAATCCCCTTCGCAGCGCTCAAGACCATAAGCCAAGGCGCCGGCCTTAAAGCCCGTGCGCTCGGGGCGCCGAACCACCTCAATCGGAACGCCCAGCCCCCGGTGCCAGCGAACCCGCTCGTCCACGATCTCGCGAGTCTCGTCGCAAGAGTCGTCGAGGACTTGAATCTCAAGCCGCTCAGCCGGGTAGTCGATCGCGGCCACAGCGTCGATCAAGCGAGCCACGACCGTCGCCTCGTTATAGAGCGGAAGCTGAATCGTGACGGTCGGCCAGGCCCGCGGATCCTCAGGCAACTCCGCGCTCCGCCGGTGCCAGAGCACCAAGAGCACAAGGTGGAGGCGGTGCAGCCCCAACACCGTCAGAGCCGCGAGCACGCAGACGTAGCCAATAGAAATGAAGGTCGCCATCAAGGCCGAGATTGTAGGGGTGAATCGGCCTCCAGAACGCGCGGGCTCGCGGGGGAATTCCGGTTGATTGGGGCGCAGGGCCGCAGAAGGCGTGGTGTATCTCAGCGACGCTGGCGATCGAGTTCCCGGCTTCTACGCGCGCTGGGCCCTCAGGTTAGGGTGGCTCCGTGCCCGACGACCTCGCCTACCGATCCCCGCCGCTGACGATCTTGCAGGAGGGACCGGATCGAATCCGGATGACGATCGAAGCGACCCGCGCCGTGTGGTCGATCGGAATGGTGTTGATCCCGGGCTCCGTGCTGGGGGCCATTTGGGCCAATCGATCCATGGACGACCCCGGGCGCTGGGTCGTCATGGGTTCTCTCGTTCTGCTCGCGGTCGCGCTCGTGGGTTTCCTCGCCTATCGCAAGGTGACGATCGTGGATCGCGGAACCGGATATATCACCCAGGTGACCTCATTCATGGGGGTTCCTTGGCGAACAAGCACCGGCCTGGGTACCAAACCGACCACGAGGATCAAGGTGCGCTCGACCACCACCACCCGTGGTGGCACGAAGAGCACAACCTCCGATTTCCTCGCGCTCCTCGAGGGGCGGCAGCTGGTCGTCGTCGGACCTGTGCGCAGGGACCGAGCCGCAGCCGAGGCTGACGCGGCTGCCGTGCAAGCGTTCCTGGACAAACCCCTCGAGGGTGACGACTCTTCGTAGTAGACGGCCACTCCCACCAAGGCCAAGGCCGCAACAACGCCCGCGACCGCGAGTTGCAGTCGCCCATGGGTCACTACCCGACTGGGGAACTGCCCGAGGCCCGACGGCAACTCGCGGGAACTACCCGAATTGCCTCTCTCCGAGACTGGCACCCGGGCGGGGGTGAACCCCGCACCCTACAGATCACACGGGCGCTTCGAAGGGGCCCCTCCAGGCGACTCGCAACACGCTCCGGTAGGGGCGGGGTTTACCCCCGCCCGCCCCCGAGGCCGCGCAGGTCGGCCTCATCAGCGCGCGTTCGGGCACGGGCACGACGGGCACGGGCACGCGTTCGGGCACGGGCACGAGCGTGGGCGCGGCCTACTTACCCGACATCAACTTCTTAAACTCAGGCAAGTTCCGAATCGGGTTGAAGCCCTTCTCGTTTCGGATCCGCTCATAGCCCTTGAACTCGCTCGCGAAGGACGTCTTGAGCTCGTCGAGGGCCTGACGGTGACGAAACTCGACTTCGTCCTGGCCGAGCCCGATCTCCGCCGAGCGAACGGCCCACCAGAGCGACTGGAGGTAGTGGCTGATCCCTGAGCCTGGATCGAGGACGAGCGCGTCCTTGTAGTCCTTCATGGCGCGGGCGAAGCAAGCGTCTCGCTCCTTTATGTCCGACTCGCGGCCGGCCATCTTCATCCACATGAAGCCCCGATAGAGGAGCGCGGTCACGTGGCCCTTGTTGAGCTCGAGAGTCCGATCGAAGTCCGCGATCCCGAGCTCGAGGTCCTCGCGCCGGACCTGCTTGAACTCGGTCTTGGCGACGTAGAAGAAGCCGCGCAGGAACACGACGTAGCTCACGTTGGGGTGATCCGCCACGATCTTGTTGAGCTCAGTGATCACGCGGTTCAAGTCGACGACGTAGCTGATCTGATAGACCTTGTTGTAGACCTGGTCAGCGATCCTGGGGTTGATCTCCAGCGCACGGCTGAAGTCGAGGATCCCTGGCACGAAGTTGCCGATCTTGAGGTAGCAGGTCCCGCGGTCGTAGTAGGCCTTGTCGAACTTCGGGTTGAGCGCGATCGCGCGGTCGAAACACTTGATCGCCTCCGAGTAGTTGAGTCGGTCGCGGAGCGCTTGGCCGGCGCGAAGCTGCTCGGTCGCGGCCTCCATGGCCTTCTCGTAGACCCCGTTCACCCGACTCAGCGCGTCCTTCGCGCCCGCTCCGTCACCCGTCATCTCGCAGACCTTGGCGAACTCCCGCAGGTAGGCCATGGCCTGATTGATCAAGATCGGCTCCGCGTCCTTGAAGTCAGTGGGGATCGTCTCGATCGCCTTCGCGAGATCGCCCCGCGCCTGGTCGAGGGCCGGCCCGCTCGTCGCGTCGCCGGCGAGGATCATCAAGGCCAGAGCGCGACCGTAATGCCCCTCCGCTTCCTTGCCCTCGGCGGCGACCGCGATCGCGATCCCGAAGTGCTTCTTGCCGCGCCCGGCGTCGAGCACGTTTAGCGGTCGCTTGGTCGTGGGGTCGCGCTCGGCCGGCAGGTCTCGGGTGAACATCATGCCCAGCAGCTCATGCCCCTCGCGGAGGAAGGGGTCGCAGCGGACGGCCTCCTCGGCGCAACGAACCGCCACGTCGTGAGCGCGCCAGGTGGCGCAGAGCCGCGCCCGCTCGAGGAGGGCTTGGGAGTGGAGCGGGTTCTTGGCCCAGGCCCGAGCGAAGGACTGGCGCGCCTGAAGGTAGAACTCAGGCTTCTTGGAGCGCATCGCGAGCTCCGTGAAACGAAGTCCCTCCGCGTAGAAGTGTCCCGCCTCGTCCGTCGTTTGGCGCTGGAGCGAGCGGGCGTCGGCGAACGCGTCGCTGGCCCCCTCGTCCTCTTCCTGAGCGAGCACGTGGCCCAACCCACCCCTCGCGAGCGCGTTCCCGGCGTCGACGTCGAGCGCTTGGAGGAACCGCTTGCGGGCCTCTCCCAGTTCGCCCTCGGCGAGGAGGGCCATTCCAAGCAGCGCCTGCGCCTCCCCCGCTGGGAGGTCACCCCGAGCAAAGACGATCCGCTTTGAGGAGCCGTCAGCCTCCCAGTCGTCTTCGCTCCAGTCCCGTCCCCCTCGGCGGCCGCGCTTGCGCGAACCGTCCTTGGGCTGGGCCAAGCGAATCTGCGGGCGAGCCGCGAGGAGCTTCACGACACGATCGACTTGAGCTCGCAGCGTCGCGAAGTCGCTCTCCCGGAGCGCCAAGCGAGCTCGCGCGAGCCTCGCCTCGACGAGTTCGGGACGATCCGCGATCGCCTCGTCGAGCCCGCTCCGAGCCCGAGCGAGTCGCTCCCGAATCAGCCCCTGGCTCTCGACTTGGAGGCGCTCGAGCTCGGCCACAGGACCCAGCGCCCCGTCGGCGCCCACGTTCTCGAGGCGGACCTTGGCGTCCACTTCGAGGGAGCACTCGTAGGGATCCGCTCGGATCAAGTGGAGTTCGCCCAGCGCGGCGCGAGCCAGGGCCTTGATCTTGCCGGCATTGCGATCCGTCGAGCCGAGGATTTCTTCGTACTGCCGCTCCGCCCGGGGGTAGTCGAGGATCCACTCCAGAGCACGGCCCAGCCCGAGGTAGGCCTCATAGCACTGCGCCGAGCGAGAGATCGCGACCTCGTAGTCCTTGATCGCTTGGGGAAGTTTGCGCTGCGCAAAGTGGAGGTTCGCGCGGTGGAGGTAGCCGTCGGGCAGGCTCGGAAGAATGTCGATCGCCTCGGTCAGGCTCTCCAGAGCCTCGCCGTAGTGACCCAAGGCCTGGTGCGCGCGACCCTGCGAAAGGTAGCCCTCGAAGCTGTCGTCCTTGAGGTCGAGGACTTTGTTGAAGTCTGCCAGCGCCTCTGCGTGGCGGCCGACTGTCATCCGCGTCTCGCCGCGCAACAGGTAGGCCCGCAGGACCTTGCTGTCCTGCTCGATCACCTCCGAGTAGCTGGCCAAGGCCTTGACCTGCTCGCCAGAGAAGTCGAACACGCGGCCCATTTCGAGGCGCGCGTCTGCGGAGCGAGGGTCCTCCGCGAGGATCTTGGCGAAGATCTTGAGCGCAGCCGCGCTCCGACCTTGGAGGGCCATGACCTTCCCCTCCTCGAGTTGAAGTCGCCGGGTGTCCACCTTCAGGCCGGCCTTGAGCTTGGCCCGCGCGAGCGTCTCCTTCTCGATCTCCTCGTCTGTGCCGCGCGGCTCAGTCGACCAAGCGGGTGTTTCGCAGTGCTCTGCTTGGCCGCGGCTGAGGGCGTCGAGCGCCTCCGCGTAACCGGCGGCGGTGCCCCCAGCCGCGAGCGCCCGACCACGCTCCAGGTAGACCGAGCGCATGATCGCGTCGAAGCTCGGCTTGCGCTCCGTGAAGTAGTCCGTGACCTGTCCGGCCGAGTTGTAGTTGGTGAAGTCTGGGGTCAGGGTGTCGAGGTCAGCCAAGATCTGCTCGGCGTCGTCGAGGTCCGCCAGGGCGCCCTGGGGATCGCGGTCCTTGAGTCGCGCCTGGGCTGAGGAGACCTGGCTGCGGGCGTTAATGCAGTGGTTCTCGACCTCGGCTCGAAACTGCGTCCATTCGTTGCGAGAGGCGAGGTTGAATCGCTCGGTGTTGGTCTGGTCAGTCTTCCAGACGATCAGACCGACCGCCGAGCACACCGCCAGGAACACGACCATGCTCACGAGCACGACCGGCATGTTCTTGCGCGACTTCTTGATCAGGCGACCGATCGGCCCGAGGGGACGAGCTTGAATCGGATCGCCGTCGAGGTAGCGCTGGAGGTCTTCGGCCAAGGCCTGAGCGGTCTGGTAGCGCCGCCCGCAGTCCTTGTTCATGGCCTTGAGCACGATCGTGTTCACGTCGCGGTCAATGCGCGAGTCGTGCCTGCGCGGGGGGAGCGGCTCCTCCTCGAGGATCTTGTGATAGACCTCCATTGTGGTCTCGCCGTGGAAGGGCAGCTTGAGCGTCAGCAGCTCGTAGAGGATCACGCCCAAGGCATAGACGTCCGCCCGGTGGTCGAGATCGATGTCGCCGCGCGCCTGCTCGGGGGGCATATAGAAGGGCGTCCCGACCACGGCCCCCGTCCGCGTCAGCATTGACTTGTGGTCGATCTGCTTGGCGAGCCCGAAGTCGGTCACCTTGGGGTGTCCGTCGGTGTCGAGGAGGACATTGGCCGGCTTTATGTCGCGGTGAATGATCCCCTTCCCGTGGGCGTAGTGGATCGCCTGGGCCGTCTCCTTGACGATCTCGAGCACCTTGCGAACCGGGAACTTCTCCTTGCGCTTCACGATCGCGTCGAGGGGATCCCCCTCGATCAAGTCCATCGTGAAGTAGTGGAACGCCTCGTGACAGCCGACCTCGTGAACCGCCACGATGTTGGGGTGCTGGAGACGAGCCGCAGCCTCGGTCTCACGCTTGAAGCGGCGGATCTGCTTTTCTGAGGCGTTCTCCCCCTCCTTCATGACCTTGAGCGCCACGATTCGCTTCAGGCTCCGCTGGCGGGCGCGATAGACAATGCCCATTCCGCCCCGAGCGATCTCGCCAAGAATGTCGTACGGCCCAAAAACCGTCTCGACCGTCCCGTCCTTGTTGGTCCGCGTCGTCATGGCGTGAGCGATCGGATCGTCCGGGGAGATATTCCCAGGCAGCTTCCGCCCGCCGTCCGAGCCGGGCGCGTTCGCGAGGGCGTGCGCCCCGCTGCCGGCGCCGAAGTTGCTGCCGGGTGCCTGCGGCGCGCCGAAGTTGCTCGGCCCGGCGTAGTTGCTCGGGGGAAGTCCGCCGAAGTTGCTTGGCCCGGCGTAGTTGCTCGGAGGAGGCCCCGCGAAGTGGCTCGCGTGAGGAGTGCCGTGACTCGGGACGTTCGGGTGCTGGCGGGGAGTCGGACCAGCGAAAGCGCTACCTGGCATTTGAGAACCTCCGAAGGAGCTGGCGGGGGGAGAGAGGGGGAGCTGGGGGAGACCGGGCTCGGCCTCTGAGTGCGCCTGAAGAGAGAGTCGATCGAGGACAGCGATCACGAGCTCTTCGCGCCGGGCGAAGACCAAGGGCGGGACCTCGGTGACTTCTTGGTAGTGCTCCTTGACCAGAGTCGCGCTGAGCGGGTGGGCGAGGCGGAGCTGCTCGAGTCGACGCCCCTCGGCGGGGTCCAGCGTGCCGAGGAGTTCGCGTGCGACGAGGAGGCAGAGCTCCTCCCCGCCCGCTTGGGGATAAGTCCGGACCAAGACCTCAGCCAGCGAACGCGATCCGGGGGGGAGTGTGCTCTGAAGGGCTCCACGGAGGAGACCGCCCCGAACCAGCAGCTGGAGCCGATCCTCGGCTGAGAGTCCGGCCGGCGTCGCGGCTGGAACTCGCGCCGGACCGCGCTCTCCCGCGACCGACAACGCGGCGGCGCCTTGGGCTTTGAGCGTGTTCTCAAACGTGAGCGGGAGCCCCTGGCTCCTGCCCAGGCGAGTGAATCCGTCCGCGACCGCTTCCCAAGCGGCCTCCGGGTCTCCGAGGAAAGTCAGCGCCAGGGACCAAGCCTCGTCCGCGTCGCGGGTGATCGCCTCCTTAATGCTCGCGGCGACGGGCCGCTCGCTCTCTTCAGCTGCGGCCCGGACGGAGCCCTTGAGGGTCGCCTCCAGGCTCGCCGGCAGCGCGATCTGGGTGCGCTCGAGGGCGCCCAAGACGTCGGCGAACTCGTCGCCGAAGGGGTGGATCTCTTCAGGGTCAGTCATTGGACTCACCTCCGGGAGCGTGCGAGCGGAGGATTTCCCGCAAGCGAGTCATGGCGTAGCGATACCGCGAGTGGACCGTGCCGAGAGGCGAGTGAGTTCGCTCGGCGATCTCGGCGAAGCTCAGCTCGAGGTGGACGCGCAACACGACCACCTCTCGCTGCTCGGGGGGAAGACTTTGGAGCGCGGCGTCGAGCCGCTCGGCGTCGAGGCTGGGGGGCTCGCTCGTCAGGGCCGAGGTCGCAACGAGGACCTGGCTCTCGGCTGCCACGCGCCCCCGGCGAAGCTGGTCGAGGGCCAGGTTGCGGACCGCCCGCACGAGGTAGCCGCCGAGCTTCTCTTGGCGGACCAAACGGTGGCGTCGGCGCCAAACCCGAACGAAGGCCTCCTGAACGACGTCCTCCGCCGCGCTCGCGTCCTTGAGAATGCTGAGGGCTTGGGCGTAGAGCGCAGGCCCTAGGTGGCGAAAGACGAGCTCGACAGGTGGGGGAGTGGGGGAAGTCACGGCTTGGTGCACACCCTAGTCACGATTCAGGGATCGGTTTGCATCTACCGGATCGACAATTTTTCCTTAAACGCTGCCGCAGCAAGCCCTCGTCTCTGCTCAGAGGCCCTTCTCGGCCCCACCTTGGAAGTTTGGCCCTTGAGCCCGGACCTAGGTCCAGGGCATACGGTCGCGCGTGCCGGGGATCAACACCCCCTGAGAGGTTCTTATGATGACGAAGTTGGTTGGCCTTGCCGCGTTCGCGGCTCCTGTCGTGACACTCCTCTGCTGCTGTTGTGGCGGCAGCGGTTGTCCCTTCTGCGGTAGCTAGGCCTAAGGAAACTCTGAGCGGTCGGTGGCCTCTCGGGGTCGCCGGCCGCTTGGTCTGACCAGAGCACGAGCTAAACCGGAGGCCACGATTCTGAGAGGTCGCCCACAAGGGTGGTCTCACGACTCCTAAACCGGAGGCCACGATTCTGAGAGGTCGCCCACAAGGGTGGTCTCACGACTCCTAAACCGGAGGCCACGATTC
>JAESQQ010000629.1 GCA_016765095.1 Planctomycetota bacterium
CCCCCCTCCGCCTTTGGCTCAGGCGCTCCCGCCGGCTCGGGCTTCGGCTCAGGCGCCTTCGGCGGCCCCGGCTCGGGAGCCTTTGGGGCCCCTCCTCCCCCTGCCGGCGGCCTGGGCTCGGCCCTCGGAACCCCCGTCGGCTCGTCGTTTGGAAGCGCGCCTGGCTCGGGGGCGTTTGGAGGCTTCGGCTCTGGCGCCTTCGGTGCAGGCGGGACCGCGTTTGGTGGCGGGCCCGGCGGAAGCGGCTTTGGAGGCGGACCCGGCGGGAGCGGCTTTGGAGCCGGTGGAAGCGAAGAGACCGAGCAGATCGGCGACTGGGAGATCGATCGAGAGTTGGCCCGTGGCGGAATGGGCGTCGTCTATCTCGGCCACCGAGACGGCGAGGCCGGCGCGGTCGAGAAGGCGGCGGTCAAGGTCCTCCTGACGACCAACGAGTCCGTCAACCCGCGGCGCGTCAAGCGCTTCCTGCGCGAGATCGAGTCGACGAGTCGCCTCGATCACCCGGCTATCGTCAAGATCCTCGACTCGGGGAACTTCCGCGGATACCCCTACTTCGCAATGGAATACATCGAGGGCAAACCCCTCGACCGAATGCTCAAGGACGACCTCGACCTCGAGATCGGCATGGAGATCCTTGAGAAAGTCGCTCGAGCGGTCCACTACGCCCACGAGGAGGGGGTGATCCACCGCGACCTCAAGCCGGCAAACGTGATCGTGCGCGACGACATGGAGCCCCGCCTGACCGACTTCGGGCTCTCAAAGGACCGCGACCACCAGTCTGTCCTGACCAAGACCGGGGCCGTCCTCGGCACGCCCTACTACCTCTCCCCTGAGCAGGCCTCCGGCAACTCCAGCTCGGTCGACCGTCGGGCGGATATCTACTCGCTCGGCGTGATCATGTACGAGCTCGCGACCGGGAGGCTCCCCTTCGTGGGGAACACGACGGTCGAGCTCTACAACCGAATCATCAACGACGAGCCGGTCCCGCCGAGCAAGATCAAGCCTCAGCTGACCAAGGCCCTCGAGAACGTGTGCCTCAAGGCCATGGCGAGGGACCCCGAAGATCGCTACCAAACGGGCGTCGAGTTCGCCGAGGACATGGCGGCCCTCCTCTCGGGTGGGAGCGTCACCGCCCGGACCGAGAGCAAGCTCGGTCGCTGGGTCAAGCAGATCCGGCGCAAGGGTTCGCTCCCTGTCGCGATCGGCGCGATCGTCCTCCTCCTCGTGTTCGTCCTGGGTGGGCTCGTGGTTCGCTTCAAGAGCGACGAGGCGGGTCGGCACAACTTGGCCGTCCAGACCGAATATGAAGGCCTCGAGCTCGCGATCACGAAGGGAATCGGGAAGAGCAACGCCCTCGCCGCAGACGGCTACATGGCGCTCGACCAAGCCAACATTCCCGGCGCGCTGAAGGGGGCCAACGGGGCGCTCACAGCTCTGGACGAGATCGCGCCGAATTTCGAGACGATCACCCACGAGCCCGAGAACGCCGAGCGCGCCAAGACGCTCTTGGAGGACCACGTCCCCAAGATCACGAAGCTGCGCGTGAAAGCGCTGATCCTGCGCGCGCTTGGGGCAATGCTCGATATCGAGGAGAACTCGCTCGCGAAAGCCGAGGCCGACCTCGAGACGATCCTCAAGGAGAAGGGCGGCCTCGATCCCAAGAGCGCTGAGGCAATCATCGCCCGCGCCGAACTCTGGATCCTCAAGGGAACCCTCAGCGAGGCGGCCAGTCAGTACGAGCTGGCGCTGGAGCTGATGCCCAACTCCGTTCGAGCGCTCCATGGCCAGGCTCGGATTCACCTCCTCCAAGAGCGGCCGACCGACGCGATCAGCTCGCTCAAGCGGGCGCTGATCAGCCTCGAAGCCAAGCCTCCCGAGAAGCAAGACGACAAGATCCAGTACGAAGTCCTAACGGACAATCAGCGCGTCCGATTGCGCGAGCGGATCTTGGTCGATCGAGCCCAAGCCCGCCTCCTCCACGGAGGCCCCGGTGCCCAGGAAAAAGCGCTCAAGGACGCTCAAGCTGCCTCGGCCGCCGCCAACGGTAAGAGCTGGCGCGCGAGCGCGATTCAAGGCACGATCCTCGCCCAGCGCGGCCGAGTCTTTGAGGCCGTCGCCCAGTTCGAGAACGCGATCATGGTCAGCGAGGCGGCAGGGGCTCGCGCCCAGGCAGAGGCCTATTGCGCGATGGCGGAGGGCTACCTGACGTGCGACCTCCCGATCCCTGCTGGCGCTGCGGCCCGCAAGGCGACTGAGCTCGACGCCGGCTCGCTCCTGGCCATGGTTCAGCGCGCCGAGAGCCAAGAGCGTCTCCTGGCCTACCGTCAGGCTCGAGAGTTCGCGAACCTCGTGATCGGGAGCGCGCAGAAACGTCACTGGAAGACACATGCTCGCGCGCTGCGAGTCTTGAGTCGGCTCGAGGGGGCCCAGGGGAACATCCCGGACGCGCGCGAGTTTGCCAAGAAGGCGATCGGCCTCGACGAGACGGGCTCGGAGAGCCGGCTCCTCCTCGGCCGGCTCGAGCTCGAGCGTTACTTCGACGGGCAGTATCTGGACAGCGCCGAGCGATACCTCCGCGAAGCGATCAAGCAGCAAAGCAACTCGGCCGCCGCCAAGCGAGGCCAAGGCCTAGTCGACCTCCAGAAATACACCAACGACCCCGCCCGCGCTGAGCGCCGCTTCCAAGAGGCCCGCGATCTCGACTCGACCGATCCTTGGACGCTCTCGGTCTTGGCCAAAGTCTACGCAGAGCTCGCAAAGCGAACTCCCGAGAAGGCTATGGAGTTCACCAAGAAGGCCGAGCGCGAGTGGGACCGCTCTCTCCGCTACGAGCGAGACGTTCGCCTGGCTGCGGGCTGGGCCTACGCCCAAGGGCTCCGCTACGAGAAGCTCGCGCAACTCCAGCCCAAGTCAAAGGCGCACCTCCGCGCTGAATACAAATCCAAGGCGCTCCGCGCCTACAAGCGAGCGACGTGGCTCTGCCCGACCCACTGCCATGCCTACGCCGGCCTGGCCACGATCGCGATCGACCAGCGCGCCACCACGCAGGTCAATCAGCTCCTCAAGAAGGCGCTCGAGAGCAACCCCAACTCGGTCTACGCCAACTTGCTCAACGCCTACAGCCTCGCAACGGTCGAGGGCGTCGTCTCGCGGGCCCGCGAGGCCACCAAGGCCCTCGAAGCGGCGATCCAGCGTCGCGGGGAGACGAGTGAGCTGCTGCGCCGCAAGCTGTTCGTGGATCAACTCCGCCAAGGCCAAGGCAACGCGCCCAAGGATCACGTCGAGCAGATTCAGGAGATCAAGGCAGCCTTTGGCAAGCTCCGGGCCCGCGATCACCTCGCCACGACGATTTACGACGGCGAAATCGACCTCCTCGGACGGCTGGCCGAGCGAGCCCGCCGCCGGGGCAGCGAGCACCTAAACAAAATGCGCTCCTTCCAGACCCGTCAGCGCGAGGTGCGTCGCGAGCGCAAGGCGCTCGTCGCCGACCTCGCGAAGCGAGCCATTCGCGCGAACGAGTTGGTGGCCAAGGCCAAAGTCCTCCTGACCAAGGGCAAGGCCCTCGACGCAGTCGAGCGCGCCCAAGGCGCGGTTCGAGCCAACCCCTTCATGCCCGAGGCCTGGACGACCCTCGCTCGCGCGCTCGACCAGAGCGACGACCTCTGGGCGGCCCTCGCGGCAGGGATCCGCGCAGCCTGGCTCGACGAGGGCTACTTGAGCGAGCTGTTCGCGCTGCTTCGCAAGGCAGGGACCGAACCCTTCGACCCCGACGAGCCGAACGAGGAGATCGCCGAGCACCTCCAGTCGAACGAGGACATCTATCCGCTCCACCCCGACGTCAAGCTCCTGATGGAGTCTGCCCCGCTCGTGGCGCGATCGCTGGTCCTTGAGTTCTCGACCGGCAAGGCCCGAAGCGAGTTCAAGGCCCAAGCCCGGCGCGTGTTCCAGAGCTTGGAGGACGTGGTCAACCACGATCCGACGCGCCTCCTGAGCCACGCGATGGTGGGTGCCCTGGCCTTCGCCGTCGAGCGCAACGACTACGCCCTTCAGCACCTGCTCTTCCTGGCCAGTGTGCGGCCCGACCTCGGCGAGGCCTCCTACCTGGCCGCGATCGCCTCGGCCCGCTCCGGGAAGGGCGAGCACCTCGACGACGTCCTCGCGATCCGCTGCCTCCAAGCCGCGACGCGCGCCAACTTCGCTTGGGAGAGCTTGAGCCAGGAGGAGAAGTCGATCAATCGGCTCCGCAAGACCAAGCTCTGGAAGTCGCTCGGCCACGATCTCGAAGCTTCGACCGACTCAAAGTAAGTCATGTGCCTCCTGGTCTGCGCGTGGCGGATTCTCCCCGAGACCCCGCTGCTCGTCCTCGCCAACCGTGACGAGTTCCATGCCCGCCCCACCGCGCCCCTCGCGCTCTGGGAGGACGGCCTCCTCGCTGGCCGAGATCTCCAGGCAGGTGGGACCTGGCTCGGTGTTCAAGGAAGACGCTTCGCGGCCCTGACCAACATTCGAGAACCGAGCGTTCCTCTCTCAGCCGACGCTCCCTCCCGTGGTGAGCTTGTCCCGCGCTTCCTGCGCGCGTCTACGGGCTCGGAGGCCTGGCTAGGACAGCCTGAAGAGAGCGTCCCGTGAGTGCAGACCCAGCCCCGCCCGTGCTGACTGAGTCGATCCCCGTCCGGTGGGGCGACATGGACGCGCTGGGGCACGTCAACAACTGCGCCTTCTTCACCTACTGCGAATCGGCGCGAATGGCCTACTTCCGCTCCCTAGAACTCGAGCGTTTCGCAGACGCGACGCGGGGAGTGGTCCTGGCCACGGCGAGCTGCGCCTTCAAGCAGCAGGTTCGTTACCCCGCGACCCTCGCGGTCGAAGTCCGCGTGGGACGCATTGGCCGGAGCAGCTTCACGCTCCACTACGATCTCCTCGACAAGGAGAGCGGAGAGTCCGTCGCGACTGGCGAATCGGTCGTCGTGTGGGCGAGCTACACCGGAGGCGGGAGCATTCCGCTCCCCGACGAACTCAGAGCAGCGCTCGGTGGATCTAGCGAGTCGTGACGTCGACGAGGTCGGTGTGATTGAAGTTGTAGACGTCGAAGAAGTCAGCCGTCGTGCTCCCTGTTCGTCGGAACGCGAGCTCCCTGCGCCCGGTCTCGATCCGGAACTCGACGGTCAGACCCGGACCCACTGAGCCGTAGTTGACGAGGTCGGCGAAGACTTCCACCGTGTCCGCGCGTTGATTCGTGACTCGGAGGTTGAACGCGAACCCTGGGTCGTAGCGCAGCTCGAGCGTGCTCGCGGCGTCGAACGAGTAGGCCCCATGCGAGGTCCTGAAGGTCGAGCCCGTCTCTCGGAACTCGACCGTGCGATTGCCGTCGTTGATCGAGAAGTCCTGCTTGGCGCCTGGACCCACGGTCCCAATCTCAGATCCGCTCGCGAACACGTGAACGGTCTCGTTGTCGAGGTTCTCGATCACGAAGTTACCCGTGCCCGGGGCGACCGCGTTTCCGCTGCCTGAGCCACCGCAAGCTCCGAGCAAGACGCTCGAGCCGAGCGCGATCGCGAGCAAAAGGGTGGTGTAGAGGGGCCGAGTCATGAGGAAGGATCCTACCGGAGCCTGCCCGGCACCCAAGACGAAAGCGAGCGGCCTCAGCGAGCTCGAATGACTCCACCCACGGTCTGGTCGATCCTCTCCGCGCGACGAAGCACGACTCGACCCGCGATCGGGTCCTCGATCCGGACCGTCTTCGCCTTCTCGCCCACGAGGGAGTAGCTGACCCCTGTTTGGGTGTCGAACACGACCGTGGTCTCCCCCCGCGGGTGGTATTCATAGCGCGGCTTGGTCGCCGTATCGACCTTGATCGCCTCGATCAGTGCCTTGCCCCAAAGGGGCGTCCCGCGCTCGTAGCGACTGCTTCGGTCCTGAGCGTCCGCGCCTGGCAGACCCCCTAACCAGAGCCCCAAGAGCAGCGAGAGAGGGACGAGAACGACGAGCAAGGGACGATTTCGCACGGAAGGACTCCAGGCGACCTCGCGAGGGTCAAGAAAGGAGGGGTCGCCAGACGTAGAGACGAACGGAGACCGGGGGGGGTTTAGTCCCCTCAGCCCATAGATGCGCGGGAGGCAGGCTGGCGCGGCTCTAGGGGCAGCCTCCCGGCACGCCAAGAAGGCAAGAGGCGCTGAGCATGAGCTCAGCGCCTCTTTCAACTCTCCGTTCAGGCTCGCTCCGCCAACTGCTTGATCGAATCGGCTGGTACGCCGCCCGTTCTCATGTGAGAACCCGCCCCCCGTTCTCATGTGAGAACCCGGCCCCGATCTCATGTGAGAACCCGGCCCCCGTTCTCATGGGAGAACCCGGCCCCCGTTCTCATGGGAGAACGCGCCGCGCAGATCCGTGCTCTTTCAGGCCGCCTTGGCGGGGCTGCGGGCTCGCCAGTGAATCGCACGCTCAATGTGGTCGGAGTCGACCCGGCCTCCTCCTTCGAGATCGGCCAAAGTCCGAGCGATCTTCTGGACCTTGCTCAGCCCTCGCCCAGTCAGGCGAACCTTGCGGCTGGCAGCGGTCAGCGTCCGCCGGGCGGCGGGGGTCGGGTCGAGGGTGCGAATCAAGTCCCGCCCGGTCAACCTCGCGTTCAGACAGCCCGCTCGCTCAAGCTGAATCGTCTGCGCAACCGCCACCTCCTCCTTACGAATCGCCGTCCCCGGTTCGTCGCTGGGGGGAAGGCTCTGGAGGAGGTCGATCGGTGGCATAGAGACGCGGGCGCAGAGATCGATCCGGTCCAAGAGCGGCCCCGAGATCCGCGCCTGATAGCGCTCTGCCCTCGCCGGAGGGCAAATGCAGTGGTGCCCCGGCTCGCCGAGAAATCCGCAGGGACAGGGGTTCATGGCCGCCACCAACTGAAAGCCTGCCGGGAACACGGCGGATTGGCGAGCGCGGCAGATCGTGATCGTGCGGGACTCGAGCGGTTCGCGCAGGGACTCGAGCGTCCGGGCTGAGAACTCAGGCAGCTCGTCGAGGAACAAGACTCCATGGTGCGCGAGGGAGACCTCACCCGGCCGCGGCTGTGATCCACCTCCGACCAGCGCCGCGTAGCTCGCGGTGTGGTGCGGGGCGCGAAAGGGGCGTCGGCGCACGAGGCCGGTCCCGCCGTCGGGATCGAAGCCCATGACTCCGCCGTGAATCCGAGAGACCTCGAGGACCTCCTGGAGAGTCAGCGGCGGGAGGAGCCCCGGCAGGCGGCGCGCGAGCATCGTCTTGCCAGAGCCTGGCGGCCCGACAAAGAGCAAGTCGTGCCCCCCAGCGGCCGCGACCACGAGCGCCCGCTTGGCAGCCGCCGCGCCTCGGACGTCCCTCAGATCCAGGTCGTCTTCGCTCGAGGCGGCCCGCAGAATCGCCTCGACGTCGACCCGGACCGGCTCTATGTGGAGGCGGCCCGAGAGGTAAGCCACCGCCTCGGTGAGGTGCCGAACCCCGATCACGTCCAGCCGACCCGCGGCCCCAATCGCGGCCGAAACCGCGTTGCCCACCGGCACCAGGAGTCGCCGAACTCGAACCCTCGCCTCAGGGGGCGGCAACCCCGCGACGTGGACTTCTGCTTCGGCGCTCCTCGAGCCCGTGGCCCCCGAGAGCCACCGATCGGGGTCGCGGTGCCCTCCAACACCCGACTCGCCCGACTCCGACCGACCCGACTCCGACTCGCCCGACTCCGACCAACCCGCCTCCGACCACCCCCCCAGCTCATTCAGCGTCTGAGCCGCCAGCTCCCCCAGCGTCTGACCCGCCGCCAAGGCCCCTCGGATCGGTCGCGTCGCCCCCGAGAGAGTTAGCTCGCCCAAGGCGGCGCTCTCGCGCAGCCTGTCTCGGTCGACCAGCGGCGGATCGAGCGCAGCCAAGATCGCGAGCGCTGCGGGGAGGTCGAAGGCCGCGCCCTCTTCCTTGCGGCGCCGAGCTGGGGCGAGGTTGATCGTGGTCGCGTTCGCCGGGAGTTCGTACCCACTCGCCCGAATCGCCGCCCGCACACGATCTCGCGCCTCGCGGAGCGCTGCGTCGGGTAGCCCCACGACCGTCATCCTGGGGAGCCCCTTGGTCGTCCACGCCTCAAGCTCGACGGGATACGCCTCGATCCCCTCCAACCCGGCTGCCATGACCCGTGCTAACCCCATGTTTCGCCTCCTCGTCCTGGCCCGACACCGTAGGCCTCACCCGACGCGAGCGCAAGCCTTCAATTCGTCTTTTGTTCGGGTCTGCGTTCGGGGTTGACCTAACCCTATTCGGACCCCGAACTTCCGACGCGAGGTCCCTGCGCGCGCGCGTGCGCGTTTTGAGGGCGGGTGGTAGCCTATTGCCCTTCGTGGGCACCCAGCGCGACGCTCACGACGGGAGACCCCATGTTCGATCGTTGCGAAGCCCGGCGGGGTCCTCACGCCGTGCTGGCGCTCGTCGCGCTCTGCCTCCTAGGCTGCAAGGACGAGAAGACGAAGCTTCCCTTCCTCTTCGTCGAGACGCCGAGCGCGGTCGTCGAAGGCCAAACGCCGGTCTTCTACACCCTCGTCCAGCAAGAGTCCAAAACGACCACGGTCGTTGCTGACTTCACGACCGACCTCGGCCAGACCTTCCAAAAGGCGACCCTCGCCCCAGACTCCCCCCGGCTGGATCAGCTCGTCTCGCGACCCGAGGGCGAACGCTTCAACTTCTTCTGGGACCCCCTGACCGACCTCGGTCCAGGACTCCACCGCAACGTCATCCTGTCCCTGTTCGGAGCAGGAAACGGCTCGCGAGCCTCACAAACGGCTCCGTTCAGCGTCGACCTCAGCGATCGGCTCAGCCCCCTCTCCCCGCCAATGGCCAACCTGACGCTCGAGCGCGGGACAGCAATTCCGCTCGCGGACGGGAGCATTCTCCTCGGAGGGCTCGAGAGCCAGGGCCGCCGAGAGGCAGGTCTACTCCGCTACCTGCCCTACACCCAGCAGGCCAACTCGGCTGGCTCCATGAGCCAGCCGCGCTCGGAGCTGGGCGCAGCGCGCCTGGCCAAGGGCGACGTGCTCTTCGCGGGAGGTCGCTCGGACAGCGGCGAGAGCGCGAGCGTCGACCTTTGGACGATCACTCCCTCGGGCAGTTCTCAAGTCGGCCTCGCAGGGACCCTCGCCACGCCGCGAATCGCTCCCCTAGTCGCGCCCCTCGCCGACGGAAGAGCGCTCGTCCTGGGCGGACACTCGATTGGTGGGACGACGACCGCCGCGGTGGAGCTGTTCACCCCAGGCAGCGGGATCACTCCGGCCTACTCGAGCCCTCTTGCAGCTCGCGCCGGCGCGACGGCGACTCGCCTCGGCGACGGCCGCGTCCTGATAGCAGGGGGGGCCGGAGCTGGGGGCCTGGTCCAACTCACAGCCCTCGTCTCGGGTGCCAGCCTGGCTCAGATCACGACGGGGAGCAAGATCGGCGTCCCGCGCGTGGAACACGTCGCCGTGCTCCTCCCCGACGGGAGGGTGTTCCTCGTTGGCGGCTCATTGGCTCTAGGCGACGACGCGCAAGCGCTCCCGAGCGCCGAGCTCTTCGACCCTGCCACCGGCACCACGACCGTTGTCGCATCCATGAGCCGCAAGCGGCGACTCCCGGCCGCGGCCTACACCGACGGCTCGATCGTGGTCTTTGGCGGAACCGGCTCTACCGACAGCCCGACCACCGCCGAGCGCTACGAGCTCCAGACCAACACCTGGCACGAGCTCGCAGCCCCGAGCGGGACGGTCAGGACCCGCGCGATCGCGGCCACGACCGGCCCGGGATACGTCCTGGTCATGGGAGGCGGCCAACCCGCAGAGCGCTATCACCCCGACGCCGACCTCCTCGCTGCGGGGACCTACGACTTCCTCGTGAGCCTCCCCGCGCCACGCGCAGACCACACGGCGACGGCCCTCAACGACCAACAGGTCTTGATCGTGGGCGGCACGGACGGAATCCGCACAGCGGTCTCAAGCGTCGAAGTGTTCGACCTCCTGACCCAGACCTTCACCGCCCGCGGCTCCCTCCGCCGCGCGCGCTCGGACCACGGGGCCACCGAGACCACCAGCCGTCAGATCCTCGTCGCGGGTGGCGTCGACGAGCTCGGCAAGCTGATCACGGAGACAGAGCTCTACTCGCCAGGCACCAACACCTGGGAAGACGCTGGCGCGATCCAGTTCCCCCGTCGCAACGCGACCTTGAGCTGCTTCGGACCCCTCCACGCGCCGATCTACGGCCTCGTCGGCGGCGTCGACGCGAGCGGAAACCCAGTCGCTGAGGTCGAGAGCTGGGACGAGGGGACGCGGACCTGGAAGACGATCGCGACCCTCGCGAATCCGCGCACGAACCACCAAGTCGCTATCACGCGAAGCTACTTCTTCGTCGGCCCAGGCGACGGAGCGACCGGCCCCCAGGACGACCTCCAGCGACTCGACCCCTTCAACGGCCTAAGCCGAATCTCTCTGACCCTCGCCTCCCCGCGCGCCGGCGCAAGCTTGTCGTTCTTCCGCGAGCCCAGTCGCCTCGTGATCGCGGGCGGCCGAGACGCTACCGGGGCCCCCGTCGGAAGCCTCCTGACGGTCGACCCCGACGCCACCAGCCCAACGATCATTCCCGGGACGATCGCCATGATCACGCCCCGCTCGGACCACCTCTCGATTCGCCTCGACGAGTTCTTCGGCGAGATCTTGTTCATTGGAGGGCGCGGAGCCTCTGGCCTAGCCCAAGACGAGTCCGAGATCCTCCGCCTCACGACACGAGAGACAAACACGAGCACCGTTCAGGGAACGATCAACGCGACCAGCGACAGGCGCATGAACCGCGCCCGCATTCGTCACACCGCGACACAGCTCCGGAATCGTCGCGTCTTGATCGTGGGCGGAGTTGACGAGCGGGGATCGGTGATCTCTGGAGCCGAGCTCTTCCTCCCCTAAGTGGGAGTTCACGATCATGAGCGGTCACGTGGAGGGTTGTTGCCGACAGAGGAGCTGGTCGACAGTGACCGCTCCCGATCGTGCGCTCCCACTTACTAGATCCTCAGGGGACGTGCTGGACTCAAGGGAGAGCCCTGCTACGCAGCTAAGACCCCTTCTCGACAGCCAACTCTTCCTAGTAAAGCGGAGCACGATTCTGAGCGAGGTCGCCGTCCAGGCGGAGGGGAGTCGTGGGACCACCCTCGTGGGCGACCTCTCAGGATCGTGGCCTCCGGTTTAGCGCTTGCGCTTGATCTTGCGCGTCAGCCCGCGCAGCTTGCCTGTCGGGCGCTTGGCGACGATCGTAAAGCCGCCTGCCTTGGGAAGGCTGACTCGGTCACCCGGAGCGATCTCGACGGTCCCTGTGAAGCTGCGGCGGTTGAGCTTGGTGCCGTGAGTCGTGTCGAGGTCCCGGATCAGGATCTTGTCGGCCAGGACCTCGAACCGGAGGTGAACTCCCTCCACGCGGCGGCCGAGGACCACGACGTCGCAGTGGTCGTCCTTGCCAATCGAGAGCCCGCTTCGGATCGGCGTCAGCCACGCTTCGTCTCGCTGGAGGAAGTAGCGCGGGGGATCCGCTCGCTCCTTCCCGTGGAGCACGTGAGGGAGCGCGAGGATCATGCCGCGCAGGAGCGGCTCGTCGGCGTTGATTGGCTTGGCGCCCGGGTGGAGCACCACGATCAAGTAGGCGTCGAGCTCGCCTAGGAACACGAGCAGGACCTGTCGATCGCCGCGGAAGTCGAGGGCCCGGCAGTCGCCGGCTCGGAAGGGCGCCAGCCCGCGCTTGGCGCTCGCGACCACGACGGAGGTCACAGCGGCGAAGAGCTCGCCGGTCCGCTCGTCGGTCAGAGTCGTCGCGAGGACGAAGCCATCTCGAGTCGCGATCGAGAGGCTCTCGCAGGCGGGCAGATTGGCTTGGAGCGCGCAGAGGCGCTCAACGAGGTTTTCCACGGAGTCCGACCCCCCCTTTGAGTGCTCGTTTTACCAGGCTGATCCCGGCCTCGACAGGACTCCACGAGTCGAGTTCTCGACGCGCGCCTCCCTCTCGACGAACTGCCCCGTGGGGCCCGAGGGACTAGTAGGAGCCGTCGAGGCTCTTCTCTTCACGCTGGTGCCGCTCCCGGCCCAGCTCGCCCCGGAGCCGGTCGATGGTGCGCTGCTGCTCCGCCAGCTCGAGCTTGGCGTCGTGGAGGCGGTCGCCCGTGTCGCGGTTCTTGCGATAGAGCACGTAGGCCGCGATCGAGCCACCAGCGGCGACAACCCATGGCCTCGCCAAGACGCGAATGATCGGAAGCAACATCGAGGACCTCTCTTGTGGGGGGGAGTGTCGACCCAACCCTAGCAAGCGGCCTGCCGACGGTCAGGATGTTCCACGGTGGGCCACTCCCGCCCGACCCTGCGGCAGGGGGCCGCGCCCTGGGGCATTTTCAAGCTGAGGCCCGACTGGAGTCAGTTCCAACGCGTGAAACTTGACAATAACGACGGCGATGGCCCACAGAGGGTCCCTCGACCCGTCAGAACCCCTTTGGTTGACAGCACTTGTCGCCGCCTTAGCCATCGCCTTGCGAGATGGGGAGGAAGGGGGTAAAAGTGGTAGCTAGTGGGTGACTGTGGGAACTAGTGACTGGGAAACCGAGAACGCAACCGAGACGGGGGAGGCCCCCGTCCCGCTGCGGGTGCCCCTTGAGCTCTTGGGGACCCACCAAAACACCCTCGACGACAAGCGACGGGTGGCGATCCCCAAGCGCTTTCGACCCCACCTCCAACTCGACGGAGAGTGGGTGATCTCGCGGCAGCTAGGCGGAGACGGCTGCTTGGCCCTCTGGCCAGCGGCCCGCTTCGCGGAGCGGATCGAGTCGCTCCAGGGGCTGCGGGCTTCAAGCCTGGGCGTCGGCAACAAGACGGTGCGGGCATACCTTCGGATGGTGCTCGCTTCGGCCGAGCGCGTCAAACCAGATCGCCAGGCACGTATTTCTTTGACCCGCGAGCAATGTGCGCTCGTGGGGATCGATCGGGAGGTCGCCTTCCTTGGGGCGGGCGACCACCTCGAGCTCTGGGCTCCCGATCGATTGAACTCAGACGACGAGACCGAAGACTTCGCGGCCCTGACCGCGCAGCTCTTCGGATAGAGGCAGGATCCAATGAACGAGCGCAAGCGAAACTGGGGAAGCACCGAACACGCCCGACGGCAAGGCGAGGCCGCTGAGCTTGAACAGCTCATGCGCCACATTTTGAGCCTGTTTAGCGCCGGCTGCCTCGTTTACCGCGCCCGAGAGGTCCGCGGACAGGAGGGAGTCTCGACCCAGAGTTCCCGCCTCAAGCGCCTCCGCGCCAGCCTCGCTGGCGACCTGGCGGTCGCGTGAGCGTCTCCCTGACCGCCGTTCGTGAGGGACTCGCGCGCCACATGCGGGGCGAGCTCTCACCCGACGAGACCGGAGCGCTAATGCGTGACGCGCGCGTCCTTCGCCGTCGCATGGAGCGCCTCTCTGCGCTCCACCCCCACCTCGAAGTCGGCTTCTCCGCCGAACTCGAAGCCCTCTGCCCAGGCCCAGCGCTCTCCGCGAGCAACTAGAACACCGCCTGCCAGACGACGTCGACCAAGGTGTGGAGCGCGATTGCAGCCAGCAATCCGCCCCGTCGGAACGCCAGCGCATAGATCGCCCCAGCCACACTCGCGAGCAAGAAGTACTGCAGCTGCTCCGCGGGATCCGAGCGGTTGTTCATGTGCATGATCCCGAACGCGAGCGACGAAGCCACCAGCGCGAGCCAGTCCCCCCGACCGCGGACCCCCAGGGCGAACTCCCCACTCGGGCCAGGCTTGGCCAGCGACTCGCGCAAGCGCGCGTCTAGGATTCCCCGGAAGAAGAGCTCCTCCGGCAAGGCGACGGTCAGCGCGATCCCGAGCGCGTTCAGCAACACCGAGACCGCGCCGCTCGCTCGTGGGTTCCACTCCAAGAACCCGATCCCAAGCCCTGCGGGGAGGATCACGAGCGCAAAGAGGAGGGTCAGCCCCGCGAGCTTGGCCAGGTCACGGGCCAAGGGCAGCCGGAGCCCCAAGGCTCGGGTTCGGCCCGCCGCGACGCCCTCGGAGAGGACCGCCAGGAACACGATCCAGAGCGCTGGCCCGGTATAGGAGAGCCGGGCGGGACCCTCCCAGAGCTCCTTCAGCCAGCGGAGGTCGAACGGGATCCAGAGCAAGAGCCAAACCGCGAGCGCAGCGCCGCTCAGACCGGGACGTTTCAAGGACTGACCTGCCCGGACGCTCGCGACTGAGATCGTGACCACGATCGCGAGCACGTAAATGTCGAGCGGCGGGAGCCACCTCAGCCACGGCGGCGCCCGCGCTGGGTCGATCCCGAGCCCAAGCGGGGGCGGCGTGGCGACCATTAGCCAGCTAAACGCGCAGAGCCCGGCCCCCAGAGCCGCGATCCGAGCGGGCCCGAGCCTCCGAAAGGGCCGGGCAGCTCCGCTCATGCAGAACAGGAGCGCGCCGATCAGGGGCCCCAGGCCCAGCACGATCCTCGGGCTGAGCTCGCGAATCGCGCTCGCTTCCGCTCGGAGCTGGGTCGCCTGCTCGCGCAACCAAGGCTGGTCCTTGGCCTCGGCCTTGCGCTCCTTCTTGGCCGCCTTCTCCTCGGCTTGGCTCGCCTCGGTCTCTGTGCCTAACCAAGCCAGGCCGCCGCCCAGGAGAAGGCAAACCAGCGCGACGAGGCCTGCCCTCCGCACGATCCAGGGCTCCTTCATTGGGCTGCCTCGATCCCGGGAAGCTCAGTTCCGTCGAGGCACCAGGGCTCGAGTTGACGTGCGACGGCCACGACGAGGGTCTGGATCCCACCGGGGCCCCCCTCCCACGGACCTGCGGGCAGGCGATCCTGGCGCTGGACGCGGGCCGGGGTGGAGCCCTGCGGCCATTGCGCCTGGGATATGCCCAGCGGGGGACGAGGGGCGTAGGCGTCACGAGTCGGCGCGCCCGTCCGCTGCCCGCGCAGGGCCTGGCCCACCCCGAGTGGGAGGTCAGCTCCTGGGTTCGAGCGCACCAGCCCGCGCTCGTGGAGTGGCAGCCGAGCGAGGGAGGCGGCGGCCCAGCCGAGGGCGGCATACTCCCGCCCGCCGCCCTCAACAGCTCCTTCGCCGGCTCCTTCGTGGGGGTCTGCGATCGCGGCACCGCCCGCGGCGAGGGCACGACCGACGAGCTGACTCACGACTTCTCCCCCCGGCAGCCAGCGAAAACCCTCCGCGCCCTCGAGCAGGGCGGCGGCGGCGTCCGCGCGGCCCTCGCTCGCGATCGCCTGCCCGCAGAGTTCGACCAGGCGACGAGCGCGCCCGTCGAAGCGAAGGACTTCCCAGAGCGGAGCCGCGACTCGCAGAGCCGCGTAGCAAGTTCGCGCGCGCGCCCCTGGGCCGACGGCGAGCAGCGACAAGAGCAGCCCCCGCGACGTCTCCGCCGGCTCGCGCCCC
>JAESQQ010000630.1 GCA_016765095.1 Planctomycetota bacterium
ACAGATCCCACCCGGCCCCGCAAGACAGATCCCACCCGGCCCCGCAGGACAGGTCCCACCTGGCCCCTCGGGACAGGTCGCACCCGGCCCCTCGGGGGGGGCCCGCGACACGCTCTTGTAGGGGCGGGGTTTACCCCCGCCCGACGTCCCGGCAGGCTGCCACCCTGTCCGGGGTCCGTCGCCCACTCGCCCTAGGCTTCGTCGCGATCCTGGCCTTGGGCTGCGCCGGCTGCCCGACGCCAGCCAAGACGACGGTCGAGCCGACGCCGACGGCCAGTCCCTCGGCGGGCGAGTCGGTCACGCCCCTGGCCACGCTAGGCCCAATCGCGAGCCCGACTCGAGAGAAGACGGGCGCCGGGCCCATGCCGCTGGGTCACCCCAACCCCGAGGACGGGATCCCAGGAACGGATCGCCTCAGGACCCTGGCGCTGACCTTGGGCAGCAGCAAGCTCGAAGTCTGGGTCGCAGACACTCGCGCGAGTCGTCAGCTCGGGCTGATGCACGTCAAGAGCATGCCCGAATCGAGCGGCATGCTCTTCGTCTATCCAGCGTCGGCCCAGCGGGCGTTCTGGATGGAAAACACCTACGTCCCGCTCTCGCTCGCCTACGTACGCTCGGACGGGACGATCGACCAGATCTTGGACATGGAGCCCTTTTCGCGCCGGACCCACCCTTCTTCGGGCGTGATCCGCCTCGTGCTCGAGGTCAACCAAGGCTGGTTTGCGCGGCACAAGGTCCAAGTCGGCGACAAGATCCCCGGAATTGAAGGGCTGATTGGCTATTGAGCGAGCTCTGGGCGAGCCACCCGACAAAACCGTTCCGGGTTAGCCTGGCCGCATGGGCCGACGCAGCGACAACCCAGTCACGATCCTGATCATGGGGATCATCTTGCTGGCCGGGTTCGGCGTCTCGCTCGTGCTCCTCACGAACGATACGCCGATTCTCAAGCTCAAGCCCTTGATCGGGGCTGAGTTCGGAGTTGATCTCAGGACCCGGTTCCGCGCCGCGTCTGCGACCCGCCCAGCCGCTGTCGAGTTGATCCTGTCGAGCGCAGAAGCCTCCCCAGCCCCAGCCAGTCAAGACGAGAAGTTGGCGGTGTGGGCCTTGAGCCGCTACCTCGAGCTCGTCAAAGAGACCGAGACTGGCACGACGACGGTCCGCCAGGTCGAGATCCATGTCGAAGGCCAACCGGCGCCCCGCTTCGTCCTGACCCGCCTCCAGTTCGACCGCAAGAACAGGGCCGAGGAGGCCCTCTCCACGCTCGGGCCGATTGTCGCGGCCGAGGGCTTTCGCGACGTCGAAGTCAAAGTGGTGGGCTACTCCAAGACCGGGGCCAAGATCAGCGTCACCTGCCGCGCCGGCCGCAAGGCTCGCCAGAGGAGAGCCGCCCACAAGGCGATCCGCAAGCTCAACCGACTGGAGTTTGTCGGTTCGATCGAGTTCGAGGTCAGCGGCCCCAAGCCATTCAAGCTCGTCGGGGGGCGCGACACTCCGCTGCGCCCCCTCCTCAACCCCAAGAAGGGGAGGCGTCCTCGACGCCGCGGGAACCGAGCCCGCGTCACGTCGTCGGTCCCCGCCCCGGTCCACTCCGAAGGCCGCTAAGCATGGGTATCAAACAAGATCGTCCGATCGATCCCCTCGAAGAGGGCGTCGTGGTCTACGTCGCCAAGAGCAAGGAAGAGGTCCTCAAGGCGCGAGCTGCGCTGGTCGAGGCCGGGGTGCCGATCAACCTCCCCGAGGCGGCGATCGAGGCCATGTTCGCCGCCGGGCGCACGAGCCTCCCGATACGCGTCGCTGCCGCGAACTTCCGCGCGGCCGGGGACGTGATCGACGAGCTCTTCCCGCCGCCAGTCATAGACCTCCCCCCGCTGCCCGGCACGGAGCCCGCAGCGGCCTCGAAGGGCAAGAGCAAAGGCAAGGACGGCGGAGGCGTGAGCGCAAACGCCGCGAGCGTCGCGGCAGACGGGAGCGGACCCGGCTCGATCGAGACCTATCGCCCAGACGTCTCGGCCGGGCCCGGCCAAATGCGCAAGCTCGAGGCGAGCGCGAACAAGGTCCTGTTCATTGCGCTCGCGAGCTTCGTGGTCCCGATCGTCGGGATCGGCACGGGGATCTTCGCGGGCTTCTCGGCCTACTGGTGCATTGACCGGCTGCCCTACGAGAGCTCGGCCCGGGGTCGCGCGAAGGTCGCGCTCGGGCTCGCGGTCGCGGCGATCGTGACGCAGATCAGCGCCGCGGCCTACCTGACCTACATGAACACCTGATTCCGGCGGGCTTCGCCCGCGCGGCTATCGCTGGGGGTAGACCACCGCTCGCGTCCAGTCCGCCCCGGCTTGCTGGGTCTTGATGATCCCCTCGCCGACCTCGTCCAAGGTCAGCCGGTGACTGATTAGCTTGGCGACGGGCACGACGTCCCTCTCGATCAAGTCGAGGGCCTCCAGCGTCTCCTTCGCCGCGCAGGAGTAACTGCTCACGAGGGTGATCTCGCCGAAGTAGAACCGGTTGAGCGGGAGCACGACCTTCTGCTCGGGCGAGACCGGCGAGAACAGGCAGACGGTTCCGCCGTGGGCCACGATCTCGCAGGCCTGCAAGATCGCCGACTCTGAGCTGGGCCCCACGATCACGTGGTCCGGGCCGCGCCCCGACGTCGCCTCCTCAACGCGCTGCTTGAAGTCGCCTGCGGTTGGGTCGAGGGCCAAGTCGACACCCCAGCAGGCCTCCGGCTCGCGGCGGCCCGGGTTGAGTTCGCTGCCGATCACGAGCGCTGCGCCACGCTCCTTGCAGAGCGCCGAGTTCATGAGGCCCATGGCCCCGAGCCCAATGATCAGGACGCTGTCGCCCGCTTGGATCCTGAGCTTGTCGACCGCGCGCAGGCTACAGGCGAGGGGCTCTATGAAAGTCGCGGCGTCGAAGTCGACGCCGTCTGGGAGCACGTAGGTGTCCTTGACGACGTTTTCCTCGGGGACGCGGACGAGCTCCGAGAAGCCGCCCGGGTAGAGGCGTGAGCTCTTGAAGAGCGCACAGCAAGTCTCGAAGCCGCGCGCGCAGTAGTGGCACTCGCCGCAGGAGACGTGGTGGTGGAAGAACACGCGCTGACCGACCTCGAGCGCGCAGCCCTCAGCGGTCTCGACGACGACTCCCGCCGGCTCGTGGCCGAGGACCGTGGGCGCCTTCTTCTCGACATACCAGGGCGTCGCGTCGCTGCCGCAGAGGCCGCAGGCCTCCACGCGAACGAGGGCGTCGCCAGCTGCGAGGCTCGGGACGTCCTCCTCCTCGACGCGGGTCTCAGTGAACGAGAGCGTACGGGCGACCTTCATGGGGAAACTCCTCTGGGCGCTGTGGGTGCTGTGGGCGCTGTGGGCGCAGCCGGGTCCGGCCCGCCGATTCCGATCTTGATCGCCTGTCCGTTGAGGAGGCGATCGATCGCCTCTTGGACGCGAGCCAGCGGGACCACGTCGGAGACGAGGACGTCTAGGGGCAGCTCGCGGCGCACGATCAAGTCGAGGGCGATTCGAACGTCTGAGGGGGTGAAGTGGAACGCGCCCTTGAGGGTCAGGGCGTCGTAGTGAACCCGGTGCGTGTCGAGGGGGACCTCGGCGCCCTTGGCGCAGCCGCCATAGAACAGGACCTCGCCACCTTTGCGGACGAGGCGCATGGCCTGGCTCCAGGCCTCGGGGCGACCGACGCACTCGACGACGGTGCAGAGGCCTTCTGGAACCTGTTCGCGAATAAACGCGTCGGGGTCGTCGAGCTGAGCGAGATCCCAGACCTGATCCGCGCCGAGGGTCCGGGCGGCCGCGAGGCGCTCTTCGCGCTTGCCGAGCACGATCACCTCGGGGACTCCGCGCCGCTTGAGGAGCGAGACGTAGAGGAGCCCGATCGGGCCGGCGCCCATGACCATGACCCGGTCCTTGCCGATCAAGTCGAGTCGCTCGACGCCGGCCACCACGCAGGAGAGCGGCTCGAGGAGCGCGGCGTGGCGAAGGTCGAGGCCGCGCGGCCGGGGATAGACGTTGCGAGCCACGACGTGGGCCGGGATCCGCAGGTAGTCCGCGAAGGCGCCCCAAGCCATGGTCCGGCCGTTTATGTTCTCGCAGAGGTTCTCGAGGCCGCGCCGACACGGCGGGCACTCGGCGCAAGGCGCAGAGGGCGCCGCCAAGACCTCGTCCCCCTCGCGGAAGCGAGTCACGCCCGCGCCGAGCGCGGCCACGGTCCCCGTAAACTCGTGCCCGAGCGGAGTCGGCATCGGGAGCTTGGGGTGGCCCCGGCGATAGGTCTTGAGGTCGGTCCCGCAGGTCATGGCGAGGTCGATCTTGAGGATCAACTCGCCTGGCCCAGGTTCGAACTCGACCTCGCGCAGCTCGAGCCGGCCGGGCTCGAGCAGAACCGCTTGGCGTCCTCTCACGGATCCTCCTCGCCTGTATGAACTGCCTCTG
>JAESQQ010000631.1 GCA_016765095.1 Planctomycetota bacterium
CCCGCGGGCGGGGGTAAACCCCGCCCCTACGTTTACCCGTACCGGTATCTCCGGATTCAGCCACTAGGGACCCCAGGCCCCGCGCTCGGCCAGCCAGCGCGAGAAGTGGGTCAAGGCAGCCGTGATTGGCTCGCCGGCGGTCTGCATGGCGGCGAGTTGAGCTGGGGTCACGAACTGAACCTCCTCGACTTCCTCGGCCTGGAGCGTGAAGGGTCCGGGGGCTGAAGTCCGATAGAGGCGAATCTGTTCGTAGTGCACGCCTGCTAAGGGCGGAACGTGAGCCAACTCGACGAGCTCGGGGCCTTGGATCCCAAGCTCTTCCTCCAGCTCGCGGCGGGCGACGCCTTGGTAGACCGCGTCGAGGCCGGCGTCGGGGTCGCTCGGGTCGGGATAGTCGCTCTCTTCCACGTGGCCCGCACAGCTGACGTCCCAGTGGCTCGGAAAAGTCTGCTTGTCGCGGTGGCGGCGTTGAATCAAGAGCCGCCCGGCGTCAAACACGAGCACGTAAATGCTCCGGTGCACGAGGCGCTCCTCGTGAATCCGCCGGCGCTCCTCCCAGCGAACGAAGCGGTTTTCTCCGTCGACGACGGCGATCCGACCAGCCATGGGCCTCCTCGCCGCAGATTCTCACCCCGTCACGCGAAGAATGCGATCTCGCCGGGGGGAGGTGGCACGGGGGCGACCTCCGATGAGAATGCAGGTCATGGACCTCGTGGCCTGCGAAGAGTGCGGTTTCTCAGCCAACCAGCCGACGCGCCTCCGGTGCGCCGTCTGCAAGCGCCCCCTGGGAGGCGCGCTCCCGACCCCGGATCCCAGCCGGCGCCGGGGTAGCTCGCCGACCCGCACCTGGCGTCGCGACCTCCTCCTGCGCCGCGGGGCTCGCCCCTTCGTGATCCCCTTTGGGAAAGTGACCCGGATTGGGCGAGGCACGGAGTGCGAAGTCCGCGTCTCCTCACCGCGGGTCTCGCGGGTCCACGCCGAACTCCGCTGGGACGGTCAGCAACTGAGCGTCCGCGACTTGGGATCGCACAACGGGACTCGCGTCAACGACGTGCGCATCGACAAAGTCGACCTCACCAACGACGACGAAATCTGGATCGGCCCCTACCGGTGCATTTATCGCCGGCTCAAGGGCGTCGACGAAGACGTCCTCGGTCGCGTCGACACCGAGCTCCAAGCCCTCCTCGATCACGAGGGGGCCTTTGAGGCCAACGTCGCAGAGCGCGATCTGCTCGAACTGCTCCAAGCGCTCGAGGTCCAAAAGCGAACCGGCACCCTGACCCTGACCGAGAGCGAAGTCGACGACGGCACGATCGTCGTCCAAGACGGCCTCCTGACCCACGTTTCGAGCGGCCCCCTCAAGGGCGATCGGGCCCTCCGCGCGCTTCTCCGACGCGAACGAGGGCGGCTCCGCCTCGTCAATGAAGTCGACGCCGAGCTCTCCACAAATGTCACTGGCGACAGTTTGCAAGACGTCCTCCTCGAGAGTTCCAAGGACGACGACTCGCTCATGACGAGCAAGTTCGTCGTCGCAGACTTGCTCGATCTCGACGACGAGGCGCCGCTCGAGCCCGAAGAACTCGACCCGAGCGACGAGACCTCCCCCGAGCTCGACCTCGGATTTGGCGCCTGAAAGGGGCGATTCGAGCGCCCAGACGAATGCCCGCTTGGCGCCTATCATGACCCTCCCGGTGGGGAGGGGACGCTATGACCGAGACGCCAGACGCTGCATTTAAGGGAGCGGCAGATCCGCCTGAGACGCCGGCCGAGCTCACCGCGGAGCCTGGGGGCAACACCTGTCGATCCTGCGGCATGGGGTGCTTGGGGATCGTGATCCTGACCGCGATCACGTTCGCCGTCCTGACCTCCAACGCGGCTGCGACCCTCGACGCGCGCTACGTGCAGGCGTCCGAGGAGATCGTGGCCCTCCAAGCGAGAGCCGACACCCGGCGCGCGACGGTCCTCGGCCAACCCGACAACGACGACAACGCGCTCGCCGACTACAACGGCCTCCAGTGGGTGCTGTCTGGCGGCGACCCAGAGCACAACATGCGTCTGAGCTGGAAGACCCAGCTCCCCGAGCTCCCCAACGACATTGAGGAAATGACCGCTCGAGTCGTGCCCGACGGTAAAGAGATCGACATCGTCATGACGGGGACTCTGCTGAGGGGAATCAACCCCGAAATGCCGGCCGGAGAGCTCTCGACGCGCGACCAAAAGAACTTCGATAACGCGAAGGCTGCCTACGCCCGGGCCAAACCTCTCCTCCGCTACGTGCGCGACGGCCTCAGCCGAGGTAAGTGCGACTGGAAGACCCAATGGGAGAAGGGCTTTCGATTCGAGATTCCAAACCTGCTCCAAATGCGGGCGATTGCCAACCTGCTCGCCTATCAGGCCTCGCTCCAAGAGCCCCGGGCGGGGATCCAGACCGGCCTCGAGCTCGTGGCCTTCGGCCAGGACCTCAGCCGGCAGGGGTCCATGATCGGCGCCATGATCGGGATCGCGGTCTCCCACATTGGCTTCCAGAGCCTGGCGCACACCCTCGGGCGCCCGGGCATTGAGCCAGCGGACTGCCGGCGCGTGATCGAGGCCCTCGCCACCTACGCCCCCCCCAAGAGCGACGATCTGCTCGACGGTGAGAAGCTGATCGCGGTCGTGACCGCGCTCGAGATGAGCGGGCGGCGCCTGGACCAGTCCGCGAGCGGGGACGCAAACGCAGACTCCATGGGAGTTGGGGCGGACGTCTTCGCGAAGCTCGACGTCTTCCATGCCCGAGAGCTCGAGGGCTACGAGTTTTTCATGAGCCGCTCGATCGAAGTCACCCGCCTCCCGAGAAACGAGCGGGACGCGGCGCAAGACGCCCTCAACGAAGAGCTGGGCGACTCCTGGTACTTCATTGCCAAGATCGCGATCCCAAACCTCAACTCCGTGACGACTCACCTCCACGAGTCCTTGGCCATGGCTCGCGTGACCCGCGTCCTCGCCGCCGCCCAGCTCCACCGCCTCGAGCAGGGCTCATTCCCGACCGTGATCGAGGACCTAGAAGGCCTGCTCGGAGTGGGGATCTTGGATCCCTCGTCCGCCACCCCCAAGACCCCGCTGGGCTTCAAGCGCTCAGGAAAAGTCGCCCATTGCTGGTTGGCGGGCGAGAACGGGCTCAACGACGGCGGGCCGACCCCGAGGGTCTATCGCGGCTTGAAGAAGAAGAAGAAGAAGGGGACGAGCAAGAGGAAGGGGCCACGGAAAGCTCCGCCCGTTCAGACCGACGATCGAGGACTGAGCGTCCGCGCTCCCGGCGCGAAGTAGGAGCGCCCTCGAGCCCCCTGGGAAACGGGCTCCAGATTGTGGGGGGAGGATCCTTCGCCCTGTGCACTTCCTGGGAAGGGTGCGGGGGCTGGCCCTGATTGAGCGCCCTGCTCAACCTCGATCGCTTCTCCGCGCCCCGTATCATGCGCGGCTGAACAGGTCGGGCCCTCGCCCCGACTCACTCCAAACGCCCTGCCTCTTAGAGGAGATCCCATGTCGCACCCTCGCCGCATTTCCCCTTGGATCGTCGCCCTCCTGCTCTTCTTGGGCGCGATCGGCCTGTCCAGCGCGCTCCGCCCGGCCTACGCCAAGGGCAAGAGCCGGCACGAAAAGCTGAGCAAGCGGCAAATGAAGAAGATGATGAACAAGTGGGCCCGAGAGCTGGGCGTCAAGTGCGACCACTGCCACATAAAGAAGGGCGAGACCTTCGACTTCGACAAGTCGACGCCCAACAAGACCCTCGCGAAGTACTGCGACGAGAAGTTCGTGGCGACGCTCCGGACCGCCAAAAAGGGCAAGGCGATCAGCTGCGGGACCTGCCACGACGGCAAGGTCAAGTTCATGCCTCGCCCGAAGAAGAAGTAGTCGTGCGGGGAGGACTCGCTCCGATCGAGGGACTCAAGGCGGACGGGGGCAGAGGCCTGTCTCTCCGAGACCGCCGGGCGGGGGTAAACCCCGCACCCTACAGATCCCACCCGGCCCCGCAGGACAGATCCCACCCGGCCCCGCAGGAC
>JAESQQ010000632.1 GCA_016765095.1 Planctomycetota bacterium
CGGGCTGCGGGGCGGACCGACTCGACCCGACTCAGGCTTACCCGCCGGAGGCCTGGGCCTACCCGCCGGAGGCCTGGGCCTACCCGCCGGAGGCCTGGGCCTACCCGCCGGAGGCTTGGGCTTGCCAGCCGCAGCCTCGCCGGCTTCGATCTCAGCTTCCGCTTCGGCCCGTGCCTTGGCGATCTCCGCAGGGTCGTAGGCGACGCTCTGAAACTGGAGGTCGTCGTCGTCCTCAGGGGCCGGGCCTGGGGTTGAGGCCTGCTTGGCCCGCGCCTCTGCAACGGCAGCTTGAATCTCCTCGGTCGGCGCCGAGAAGGTGATGTCGTCGACGACGCTCTCCGAAGCGAGCGCTGCAGCCCGGGCCGCGTCTTGGGCGACGGTGCTCGGGGGGGAATCGGCGGGAGGCGGCGCCTTGGGATGAATCCTCCGACCTGTGGGGCGCGTCGGGTCGGTGGGGACCGGCGCACCGCTCGCACGCGGAGTCTTCCCGGAACCGCGCCGTGGCTTGTTGTCCTCTGAAGTCGCGACGAGGGTTTTTTGGCAGTGCTCGCAGGAGGTGTTCCGAACGATCTGCTTGGGGAGGAGGTAGGTCACCTCCGCGCAGGCCGAACATTCCCGCGCGTGGCGCTCGCGTGTTCCCTGAATCCGCTCGAGCTGCTCCGCATTGAGGAACCCCAGCTCGGACACAGCCGTCTCGAGGCTGGTTGCTTCGGTGCTCGCGCGACGAGAGGCCTCGGCGAGCTGAACTCGCGTCAGGAGCTTCTTGGAGCTCGCAATCAGCCGGAAAGACGTGTCTGCACTGGAGGGCATGGCGCACATGGTAGCGCCTCGACGAAACTCGTGTCTCAAATGGGGAGCCAGCAGCGAGCACCCCAGAGCTAGATCTCAGTCGATGTTGTCTATATCGAGCGTGAAGCCGCCCTCGTCGTCTTCGCACCACGCCTTGAGGGCGTCGAGCGGATCGTAGAGGCACGGGTCGTGACGAGCGGAGATGAACTCTTCGTCTTCCCGGAGTCGAATCACAAGTCGTTCGCTGGGCCGAATGGCGCACCTCTCCAGCCCTCGACCCTAAGGGATGATCCCCCCCGGAGGCAAGGGCGCACCCAAATGGGTCGCGGCGAAGGGCGTCAGGGTGTTGAATCAGACCCTCGGAGGTTGCCATGAAGCCTGACGGCGCCGAACTGCTCGCTCACGTGACCCCATTTCAGTTCCTCTCCGCTGCTCGGCGCGCGACGCTCGTCACACGCCTCGAAGAGCGCCGCTACCAAGACGGAGAGCGATTGATCGTGAGCGGTGAACGCTCCCGTGACGTGTTCCTGATCGCGTCTGGGAAGGTGGACTGCATAGACGACCGTGAGCCACCCGTCGTGTTGAGCACGATCCAAGAAGGCCACTACTTCGGCGAGCGCGCCTCGCTCTTCGACCGGCCCCGGGAGGTCACGGTCCGCGCGGCGGGCCCCGTGATCGCCTTCACCTTGCCCGGCAAAGACTTCCTCCAGCTCGTGGACGAAGTCCCCGTCTTCGCCCAAGCCCTCGCGACCGCGCTCAAGTTCAAGCAAGGCTTGTTCGTGAGCTACCGCAAGCTCTACGCCCGAATCCTAAGCCTCCTCGACCGGCGCGAGTTCCTCCTCCGCGACTTGATCCCCGCCTACCGCGAGCTCCACCCAGCACTTCACCCTCGCCTCCACGAGAAGTCGATCGACACCGACGCGCTCGGCTACGCCGTGGCTCGACTCCCCGAGGCGGTCAGCCGAACCTCGGTCTACTTCCTGACCAACGCGATGCCGCCCCTCTACGCGGACCCCGACAGCAAGTTCGACCGCGCCAAGACCGCCGCCCGTCGTCGCTCCGCCTGGCAGCTGATGCCGAGCAAGACCCTGATCCTGCTCCGCGACGGGTTGAGCGACGTCACGGACTTCTTGACCTGCCTCTGCCTCTACGCGGTCGAGGCCAAGAAAATCCGCAAGCGGGTCCGCAGCAGCGAGACCCTCCGCGAGCTGCGCGAGCTCTGCGAGCGCCCCGACGCGGCGCGCGCCGCGAAGCTCTTGGCTGGACTCGACCTCAGCGAAGAGGAGCGGGCAGGGATCCTCGCGATCTGGCCCAACGACTACTGGGTTCGCCTCCGCGACATTCTCCTCCACCACGAAGACGTCGCGATCGAGTGCGACCACGTGGTCGACGACTACAACTCGCGCGCGTCTGAGATCTGGGTCCGCCAGATTCGCCAAGAGGCGGCGACGCTCGTCGACCTGGAGGATCCCGAGCTCGAAGTCCACGTGATCTCGTCCAACACCCACTCCGTCGGGAACTGCCTCTCGGCCTACCTGACCGAGCACGCCGAGGAGATCTTGGCCTGGGGTCGCCGCGAGCGCCCCGACCTGACCGGCGAGCCTTCGGCCGAGCGCCCTTGGGGTGCGGGCTGGCGCAGCAAGGCCGATCTGGTCTACGTCACGGCTCGCGACTACCTCAAGGCGAACCCCGCCGAGGCCAAAGCCGCCGCCAAGGCCGAGGCCGCCACGGGTCGTCGGCACATGAAGGCGACCGCCTTTACGGGGATCGAGGTCCAACTCTTCGACCTCCGCCGGCTCTGCGCTGAGAAGACCGACCCCGAGGTCAAGGTCGGCTGCGTCGACCGGCCGGTGCTCCTGATCAACATCGACTACGCGTTCGGTCAGCAGGCAACAGAGATCCTAGCGACGCTCTTGTTCGCGTTTGGGGACAAGGTCCGCTCCCTCAACGTGCTCGGGAAGGCCGGCGGCCTCGTCGGTCACCGCGGTGAGATCCTGCTCCCTGCTGCGGTCTTGCTCCAGACCAACGACGAGCTCTATCCGCTCCCCAACCGCGATCTCCCGGGCGACGATCTCCGCGCCCTGGCTCCAGACATTCCCGTGCACGAGGGACCCGTCCTGACCGTGGCCGGGACGCTCCTCCAGGACCGAGCCCTGCTTCATTTCTATCGCCGAATCTGGAAGTGCGTCGGCCTCGAAATGGAGGGCAGCTTCTTCGCGCGCCAACTGATCTCGGCGATCGAAACGGGCGTCGCGAGCCCCGACATAAAGACCCGCTTCGTCTACTACACCTCAGACGTCCCGCTCGACCCCGACGAGACCCTGTCCGAGTCCATGAAGCCCTGGGAAGGCGTCCCGCCCCTCTACGCGATCACGCGCGGAATCCTGAACCGGATCTTCCAGAGTTAGGGATCCCCAGCGGGGGGACCGAGGGGATCGGCGGCGAAGCTCAGCCGGTAGACGTCGGCCTCGTCGCAGTCGCTGATCACGCGCTGGACTTCTCCAAAGGGAGTCGCGCCGTCGACGCGGAGATTGACTCGAAGCGAGCTGGGACCGAGGCCTGCGCCCTCGGTCGCTTCGCGAGGACGCCCCGCGACCTCCCGATCGAGGAGCAAGCGCAGGGCTGGCCTGGGACCCGGCGCCCCGGGGGCTTGGCCCGCCGTGTAGCCGCGACCTCCGACGCTCACGACCCCGTCGCTGAGGACGTTGAGCTGGAGGATCTCGGTTCCCTTCTTGGGCTCGGTGGCTTCCGTGGCTATGGCCAGCTCGATCGGCACCAGGCTGGAGTCCGAGAGCTCACTCACGACAAGGAAGAACACGATCAGGTTGAACACCAGATCGATCATGGGGGTCATGTCAGGCCGGTAAGGGTCTGCTTCGGCGGCTCGCTTGCGTCTCACGGATCACTCCTCAGCGCTCCTACCCAGGTCGAGCTCCGCGAGTTCCCGGGTAGGCTAGCCCCGACTCAGGAGGCCTACCCGTGACTCGCTCCCGCTCGACCCTCTTCGCTCGCGCCCTCCCGGCCCTCGCCTTGGGGTGCTTGGCGTCTGTGGCCTTCGCTCCGACGGTCCTCGCCCAAGACGGACCCCAGAGTCGTCCCACGACGCCCACTCGACCCAAAGCCCCCACGCGCGCGCTCCGCTGGACGCTCCCCAAGGGCTGGACCGCCAAGACGCCCAGCTCCCGAATGCGCGCCATGGAAGCCGAGATCCCCGGCGGTCTCCGAGTCGTGATCTACCACTTCGGAAAAGGTCGTGGCGGGACACCCCAGGCGAACCTCGACCGCTGGCTGGGTCAGATCAAGCCCGAGGGAGGCCGCGCCGCGAAGGACGTCGCGCGCCGCAGCCTCCGAGTCCAAAACCGACTCGTGATTCGAAGCCTTGACGTGAACGGGACCTACGTCGCCGAGACCGCGCCAGGCTCGGGCAAGTTCGTCAACAAACCCGGTCAAAGGCTAATGGCCGCCGTGGTGGAGGGCGGCGACGGCCCCTACTTCGTCAAGCCGATCGGAGTGGCCAAGGCGGTCGAGGCCCAGGTCAAGAGCTTCTACAAGTTCCTAGGCTCACTCGACACGGGCTCTCGCCAGGGTCTCGTGCTCTCGCCGCCTGCCGGCTGGACCGCCGCTCCCCCGACCAACCGCATGCGCTGGGCTGAGCTCAAGCTCGGAGACGACCTCTCGCTCGTCGTCTACTTCTTCGGAGAGGGCTCGGGCGGGGGCGTCGAGGCCAACTTCACGCGCTGGCTCGGCCAGATCAATGGACCCGAGGGAGGCCCCGTGGAGGGCAAGCGGGGGAAGCTGAGCGCCAACGGCCTCGTGATCCACACCCTCGACGCGAGCGGAACCTACCTCTCGGGCATGCCGGGCCGCCCCAAGGTCGCGCGAGAGGGCTATCGCCTCCTGGGTGCGGTCGTGGTCGGCGCTGGCGGCCCCTACTTCATGAAGCTGGTCGGACCCAAGGCGGCGGTCGCGAAGCAAGAGAAGGCCTATCAAGCCTTCCTCCGCCAGGGCCTGGCCGCGATCAAGTAGCCATGCGACCAGACCAGCCCAGCTCGACGGCCGAAATGGTCGCCTCGTGGCGTGCCATAGAGGCGCTGCTCCCAGACGACGTGAGGATCCTCGACGACCCTCACGCGCGGGCGTTCCTCGGCCCAGCTCGGGCCCGGCTCGTCGACACAGCGGAGCGGCTGCCAGCGCGTGCCCTCCAAGCCCTCTACCGGCGGATCGACC
>JAESQQ010000633.1 GCA_016765095.1 Planctomycetota bacterium
GCTCGTCCTTTCTGCGGGTGCGCAGGGACCTGTCGCTCCTCGCTAGAGAGGGCAGCGGGCTCGAGCGGGCACAACTCGAACAGCGCCTCGTGGACCTCGAGCGCGAGCTCTTGGGGGCGCTCACCCAACAGGAGGAAGACGGGCACGCGGCCCGCAGCGTTCGCCTCTCGCGCTTCGTTCACGCGCTCCAGGCGGCCCAGGCTCGCCTGGGCTCTGGCGCCCGCGTGCTCGACACAGGTGCCCTCGACCCCCTCGCGCGGCTCTCGCCGCTCCCGGCGGACTCGATCGTCGAGGGGACCCAGACCTTCCTCCTCGGCGGAGGAGACGGGAAGTGGCCGGCTTCGCTTATCCGGCGCGGGGAACAGCTGAGCTTCGTCGTCAGTGGACCCACGACGCTCTCGATCGGTTGGCGCTCCGTCCACAGGGCCGAGCCCGTGGGCAAGCCGCGGCGCCACGCTCAGCCTGCCCGCTATCTCCTGAGCGGTCTCCCTGGTGGTCCGCAGGCGCGAACTCTCCTGCGCAGCCGCCCCTCTCCCGAGGTCGAGCTCGCGAGACCGACCCTCAGCCTGCCAGACGCCGACGCCCCCGACGCGGCGGGCTGGCGAATGGTCCCCGGAGTCAGTGACCGGTTCGAGATCTCGGTGCCCCCAGGCCGGCACTCGCTTACGCTTCGCTGCACCCACGGTCAAGGATTCGTGGTCCTGCGCCGCTGGAGCGGGCGCTGGTTGATCGCGACGCGCCTAGACGGGCAGGCGGACGACCCCGCAACCCCGACCGAGCTCGACGCCCTCGCACCTCGACCTGGCGCGGCGCTCGGGCCGGACGCCGACCGACGGCTCGAGCTGCTGCTGAAGAACCCGAAGCTGCGCGCGCTCCCTTCGGCGCGAGCCCTCGCCGACGACTTACTGTTGTCCGTTGTGAGCGAGACCGAGCCCGACTCCGAGCGCTTCGTCGCGGCCCTCGCCCTCGAGCGCATGATCGACTCGGGCTCTGCTGACCTCGAGCACACGCGCCGCCACGCGCGCCTCGCTAAGCACTTGGCGCGTCGCCGGAGCGTGGACCTCTCGACCCAGCTCCGTCGCTTTCGTCGCCTGCAGCTCGACGCGGGTTCGTCGAAGGCTCCGCGCTTGACCATGTTCCATCCCTTCGAGGGAGAGGGGAGCCGGATCCTGGGCGAAGGGGAAGCGCGCGTGTGGCGCCTCCACGAGGAGCAAGACGTAGACCTCTACCTCGAGGTCGCGGCCGACCTTCTCGGCGCGTTCGCCTCGACAGGCCAGCGCGCGCTGATCCGGGTCTTGATCGAAGACAAGGTCGCGCTCGAAGCCGAGGTCCCCTACGGCTCGCGGGCCCTGCTCGCCGTAGCGAAGAAGATCCGCAAGGGGCGAGTCGCGATCCGAATCGAAGCGGGGCGCGCGGACGAGGGGCTCCTGGCTCGAGTTCGCTTGCGGCGGGTCCCCAGCGGAGGCTCGGTCGCGAACTCGGTCCCGCTCATTCACCGGCCGCTGACGCGAGTTCACCCCGTGCACGGAGAGACGCTCGAGCTGCCGAGCCGAGGCTTGGCGGCCCTTGATTTGCATTACTGGCCGCCCGCTGGCCTGGAACTGATCGACGGCCAGACCTGGCGATCGATCCACCCCGCTAAGCGGCTCGGCGGCCCCCAGCTCGGTGGTGGAGGCTCGCTGAGCGTCAAGTTGCCTGCGAGCGGCTTCGTCCGGCTCGTGCGGAGCGACCTTGACCCTCGAGCTCACGCCGCGCTTCGCTCACATCTCGAGGAGGTCGCGGTCCAGGGCTTCGTTCGACCCGCGCCGGCCCTCGAAGTCCTACCCTGGCAGCTCCCCGAGACCGCGTCCTCAGGGCTCGAGACACCCGAGGCGTGGAGCCACGACTTCGTGCTCGAGGCATACGCACGCGCGATCCCTCGCCACCGGGAGCAGCGACGCTTTCAGAGCAACTTCGGGATCGACGAGGGCGCCGCCAAGACCGAGTACGGCGCCGGTCTTCGGCTCCACCATCGCTATCGGGACTGGCCGCTCTACACCCGCTTGGGAGTCGGCGGGATCAAGCCGGAAGGCCAGGCGAACGTATTGAGGGGGAGCTGCGCTCCCAACTCTATCTGACCGACTCACCCAGGGTCAGCCTTCGGCTCCAGAGCAACTACCTCCTTCAGCGAGCCGGCGGCGACCTCAACCAATCCCTTGACAGCGACCTCCGGCTCCGGATTCGAAGCTTCCTCCCTGCCGGGTTTCAGCTCCTCCTCGACGGGCACCTGCGCTACTGGGACACCACGGTCGCTCAGTCCAAGGCCCGCACAGACCCCACTTTCACGAGGGACGTCTATCGGCCGATCTCGAATGGATACCGCTACGACCACCCCCAGTGGCTCGAAACCTTCGCCCGGCTGCGCTGGTATCCCTACCAAAACGCCTGGCTGGAGGCTTACGTCGGCGGCCGCAGCAACCATAGGCTCGCCGTCTGGAACTCCGATCGGGCCCTCGCCGGAGCGAAGCTGCGCTATCACTACGAGTGGCTCTTCTTCGAGGCCGGCTTCGACCACGTTTACCGCTTCAGCGACCGCGACCGAAGGAGGGCCACTACGGAGAACTTCCTCGTCGGCAAGTTCACGCTCGCTCCCTGGCTGGGACCCCGACTGCGGGCCTCGCTCTCCGCGGGCGCGCGCTACGCGATCCGGGCGGACGCCCTGAGCGTGGTGTTCGAGCTTCGGCTCTGGTTCTCGGCGAAGGGGGCTCGCAACCGAGCCGTTGACCCTGAGTTGATCCCCTTCTCCCGCTACCAGGACGCGGTCTACCCTTGGCCCTCGAGCGAGGACCTACCGCCGGAAGGGGACGAGCCATGAGCGCCCCCCCCCTGATCCCCTTCCCTGACCTCGACCGCGTCCTGGCTCGGGACCTGGCACCCCTCTACCAGCAGGTGATCCGGCGCCCGCTCGAGGAGCTCGGGCGCCGGCTGGCGGCTGGCTACCCCGAGGGCGTCCTCACCGTCAGCGGGAGCGAAGTCACCGGGGCCCTCCTGGCGGCGATCCAGGCGGCGGGGGTGCGAGCGCAGGCGATCGAGGACCACCTCGCGAGCCAAGAGTTGCTGATGACGCGCCCCGACGATCGGCGGGCCTACGTCGGACTCATGCTGGGGACAGCGCGCTTCCTAGGCGCGAGCGAGGCCCAAATCGACCTGGACCGAGGGGCGCTCTCGCGCCACCTGGACTGGCCAGCAGTTCGAGAGCGAGCCTTGCGACGACGCAACGCCGAGTGGCGGATCGAGCAGATCGGTGTCCTCGTCCTGACGCGCTGGCTGGAGGAGGTCGCCGAGGGAGCCCTCGACGAGAGCGGAGAGCTGCGAGCGGAGCTGCTCGAACGAGTCCGCCAAGGGCTGACAGAGACTCAGGCCCACGCCTTGATTCAGCGCGAATACGTCGACGCTGCTGCGGCGGTCCTCCGCCTCGAGGGCGTCGCGACCGCCCCCGAGGGGGTGGCCCTCAGAGGGAGCCTCGAGGCGCGAGCCACAGACCCTGAGGCCGACACTTGGGTCCAGTGCAAGGCGCTCGACGCGCTCGCGACCAGCTCCGAGGGGGCCGAGAAAATCGCTCGCCTGCGATTGAGCGCGCCCTCCCTGGACCTGCCCGACGACATCTTCGTTCGACGCCATGTCCTAGATTCGCTCCCGCGACTCTTCACGAACCCAGGCGAGCGCCTCGAGTTGCTCGAGAGCGTCCTCGAACGGCGGGATCCTTCCCCCCACGTCCGCCAGGGAGCCGTCGAGGCCCTCC
>JAESQQ010000634.1 GCA_016765095.1 Planctomycetota bacterium
CCGAAGGGGAGGGGTCCGAGGGGGGCCGCCGGATTTGGCCCGTGGAGACGAAGCTCCTCTTTATGACCTGACAACGCGAGACTCTCTGGGTCATGCGACTTCCTCCGCGCCTGCGCGCTGCTTTAGGAGTGCTTCGTGGAGGTGGTAGATCGCCCGAGAGCGAAGCTGGCTGACGCGGGACTCACTAACCTCAAGCAAGGCTCCGATCTCCCGGAGCAAGAGGTTCTTGAAGTAGTAGAGCCCGAGGACTTCAAGCTCTCGAGGAGGCAAAAGAGCAAGCGCAGCCTGAATTGAGTCACGATCCTCGGCCGCGCTCGCCTTGAGCCAAGGAGGAGACTCGGAGGGAGCTGCCAGCGCGTCGCTGAGCTGGGAACCCTCGCTACCCACGGGGGCCTCAAGCGAGACCAGCCGGGCCCGCTGGGCGAGGTCGAGGAGCCGATCGAGATCCTCTTCGCTCGATCCGAGCTCCTCCGCCAGCTGCTCGAGAGTCGGGGGGCCCTCGGGGGTCGTCAGGTCTCGATAAGCCTGATTGAGTCGGCGCAGCTGCTGCCGGCGCTGTCGCGGCAGGGTGTCCGCTCGTCGGAGCGAGTCGAGGATCGAACCCATGATCCGGCTGTAGGCGTGCGATTTGAACGAAGCGCCCTTGGTCGGGTCGTAGTTGTTGGCTGCCTGAATCAGGCCGCAGGTCCCCGCGCTGATCAGGTCCTCACGGTCTAGGTGAGTCGGAAGAGAGACACCGAGCCGGTCCAGGACGTGGTGCACCAGGGGCACGAAACGCAGGATCAACTCATCTCGCTCGGAGCCGACCTTGGCGTGTGAGTAGCGATCATGAGCGAGGGTCATTGAGCCTCTCGCAAGGTAGATCGCCCGGGTTCTGCTCGCGAAGGAGGGCCGGGAGATGGTGGACCGCCAGGTGGATGACTCCGCCAGCGAGCACTCCCAGGAGGGCAGCGTCGAGACCTCGGCCGAGGACAGTGGTCCAGGCCAAGCCGGTCAGGAGGCTGGCCGTGCAGGACAGCCACACCGCTGTGATAGCTCCGATGGTAACTCCGCTCATTGGGACACCTTGTCATGGGGGGTTAACGCCTCTTGGACCCGCCGCGCGAGCTGAGCAAAGGCGCGGCTCGCGGGGGCGAGCGGTGAGTGAGTGGCGTAGGGCTCTCGCGCGGCGCGCGCCGCAGCGAGCCCGGGGTCGTAGGGAATGACCCCAAAGAGCGGGAGGTCCGAGTCCTGAAAGCGCCGCGCGACTTGCGCGAGCCCCTCTCCGACGCGTGCGCCCTCGACAGGGGTGGCCATGTTGATCACGAGCCCGATCGCGGGGCCGGCCTGGTCTTGCATGAAGCGCTTGTAGAGCGCGAATCCGGCCGTCACGGCTGGCGCGTCTGGCGTCATGACCAACAGCCCCAGGGTCGCGGAGCAGGCCAGGTCGTACGTCTCCTGTCGCCAACAAGAGTCGAGGTCCAAGGCCACCACGTCGGTGTGGCCTGAGAGTTCGTTCAGCTGATCGACGAGGCGCCGCGTGCGAGCCCAGGCAGGCTCGCGGACGTCGTCGCGGTGGGCGCTGCCGCTCAGAATCTGAAGACCTGGGCAGGCCTCGACCCTTGCCCCAGCGAACGGACGCCGCCCTCGCACGCTGAGTCTGACTGGGTCTGCATCGGCGAGGCCGAGGGTTCGGGCGACGTCGCCCCGCCCGAGGTCGACCAGCGTGACCCGAGCCGCCTTTGCGAGAAAAATGGACAGGCCGATCGCGAGTGAAGTTCGTCCGACACCCGTTTGCCCGCTCAGGAGAGCGACGCTCGGGATCGCAAGTCGACCCGCCCTGGGGTGAGTCTCGGACGAGCGGTGTGGGCGTCGCTGGTCCCGGTCTCGGCGTCCTTGCTGAGCCTTGGCGAGTGCTCGGAGACGCTCGGCTTGGAGGTTCATGCGCAGCACCCGCTTGGATCGAGGATCCAGCGAGCGACTCCCAGCGAGCTCGCCACATGAAGGTCGTCGGGCACCTGTTGCCCGTCGCAGAGCAGGCGAACGGGGAGGTGAGTTCGCGCCAGGAGTTCAAAGGCGTCGCCAGTCGCGACCGCCTCGTCGAGCTTGGTCAGGATCAGGGCGGCAGGCTTGCAGCCCGCATAGAGGAGCTCAGCGTGATACAGCTCGGCCAAGCGACTCGTCGCGGGCAGGGTTAGGAGAACCTCGGCTTGCGGGAGTCGAGCGAGGGCGCGCTCCAACTGGCGAAGCCCGGATCGGTCTCGGGGACTCCGCCCGGCTGTGTCGACCAAGATCAGGTCGCAGTCGGAGAGCTCACGGATCGCAGAGACGAGGTGGGCGGGCGTCTCGGCGACCTTAATGGGAGCCCCGAGCAGATCCGCGTAGGTCGAGAGCTGCTCGACGGCACCGACCCTAAAGGTGTCGAGGGTGACCAACCCCAAGCGCAGGCGGCGGCGGTGGCCTGCGGGTTTCCCAGTAGGCCCCCACCCGAGGTGGACTTGCGCCGCGAGCTTAGCGACCGTCGTCGTCTTGCCGACGCCGGTTGGGCCGACGAGGACCAGGATCCTCGGCTCACCGCTCCGTGTCGGAGGTCGAGTCAGCGAGGGCTCCTCTTCGCAGGAGATGTGACGCGCCATCCGACGCGTGAGCGTTGCTCGATCGGGAGCCCGGCCCGCCAGGAGGGCGTTGCGCCGGCGAGGGCGAAGCCCAAGCGCTCGGAGGTGTGTCTCCAGGTCGCTGCTGGGCCGAGTGGATCGACCTCGCCAGGGCGTGGTCAGCCGCCGTTCCGGGAGGGAGTTCGGCCCAGGCAGGCGAGCGGCTTCTCGCTGGCCGAGCTCTGCGCCGGGGACCGAGACTGCGACCTCGACGCGATCCCGGGCGCGGCGGACTTCGACAACCTCAGCGCTCGCGCCCGCCTCGTCAAACGCGCGCTGCAGCGCGAGACTCAGCGTAGCTCCCTCGTAGACTTGAACCTTCACGCAGGCACTCCTTCGCTAACTGGCAGGGAGATGACCCCCAGGGATTCGATTTCGCGCGCTCCGCCGAGCTCGCTGTAGGACAGGACCGCCAGGCGCGGAAGCGAGGGGCGGATCAGTTCAGCCAAGCCGGGTCGGAGCGTTCCCTGCACGACGAGCACCGGCTCCGCTGCGCCAGCGCGACTCTCGGCGTCGGCTCTTCCGCTCCGGATCGCCTCCATCAACTTGGACAGGAGTCCGCCCGAAGGCAGTCCACCTCCCCCAGCCACGCTCTCGATCAAACGTCGTTCGATCGCAGGCTCGAGGGTCATGATCGCGAGCCTCCCGCTGGCGTCCAGGAAAGGAGCCGTGACCGCGCGCACGTTGCGAAGTCGAGCGGCCTCAATCAGCTTGGTCGGGTTCTTGTCTTCGGCGGCTTGGTCAGCGAGCGCTTCGAGGATCGTCTCTAGGGGTCTCAGCGGGACGCGATCCCGGAGCAGCCCTGAGAGCGAGCGCTGGATCTGGCCCAAGTTCAACAACCCGGGGCAGATCTCGTTGACCACTGCGGGGGCGCGCTCCTTGAGATCGTCGAGGAGCTCTTGGACCTCGTCGCGCCCGAGCAGCTCGTGGGCGTGCAGTCGAAGCGTCTCGCCGAGGTGCGTCACGACGACCGTGGTCGGATCCGCCACGGTGTAGCCGTTCAACTCAGCGTTGGCTCGCTCGCTCGGATCGATCCACACCGCGGGTTGGCCAAAGGTCGGCTCGGTGGTCTTGGTTCCGGGTAGGGATCCGCTGGTGTCCGGGCCGCCGATCGCGAGGTAGCGACCCGGCTCGAGAGATCCCGTCGCGACTTCATAGCCCAGGATCAGGATCCGATAGCTGTGAGGGTCAATCTCGAAGCTCTCGCGGAGCCGAAGCGCCGGCACCAGCCAGCCAGCTTCGCTCGCGACGCTTCGCCGGAGGAGTGCGACTCGCTCGACCAATTCGCCGCCGCGCTCGGTATCGCCTAGCGCTGTGATTCCAAAGCCGAGCTCGAGCACGATTCGATCGACGCGAAGCGCTTCTCGAGCCTCCTCAGGTGTCGCACCTGGGCTGGCCAACGCGGACCCAGGCCCCGGCTCTTCGCTCTCCGACTCTCCATCTTGCTTGCGCTGCCACCACAGGAGGGCGCCCGCCCCCCCAGCGACGCATACGAAGGGAATGATCGGAATCCCCGGGATGAGCGCGAACGCGAGGATCACGACGACCACGCCGGCCAAGGCACGTGGCTTGGTCAGCAGCTCGACGTGGAGATCGTCAGCGAGACGAGCTTTCGAGGCAGACTTGACCGTGATCGCACCCGCTGCGACTGAAATCACGAGGGCGGGGATCTGACTCACGAGGCCGTCGCCCACGGTCAGGATTGCGTAAACGTGGAGCGCTTCACCCGCGCTCATTCCCTTGGAGATCCCGATCGCGAGGCCGCCCAGAATGTTGATGGCTGTGATCAGGAGCCCCGCGATCGCATCCCCTCGCACGAACTTGCTCGCGCCGTCCATGGCCCCGTAGAACTCGGCCTCTCGCCCGACTCGCTCCCGACGAGTCTTGGCCTCGGATTCATTGATGAGCCCCGCCCCGAGGTCAGCGTCGATTGCCATCTGCTTGCCGGGGAGCGCGTCGAGAGTGAAGCGGGCGGCGACTTCGCTCACGCGACCGGCGCCTTTGGTGATCACGACGAACTGAATGATGATCAGGATCAAGAACATCACTCCGCCCACGACCAGGTTTCCTCCGACGACGAAGGTCCCGAACGCCTCGATCACAGCCCCGGCCTCGCCTTCGAGGAGGATCAACCGGGAGCTGGCTACGTTCAGCGCCAAGCGACAGAGAGTCGCCAGAAGCAGGACGGAGGGGAGCGTGCTGAACTCGAGTGGTTCGCGAGCGCTGAGGGTCGTGAACAGGATCAGGACCGCGAGCGCTATGTCGGCTGTGATCAGGACGTCGAGGACGATCTGTGGGAGCGGGACGATCATCACGGCCAAAGTCGCGATCATGAGTCCGGCGAGGACCGTCTCGCCACGCGCCCCGTGGAGGAGCCTCTGAGTCCAACTCATGCCTGTCCTCGCTGGAGCGAGTAGACGAAGGCTAGGAGCTCAGCAACTGCCGCGTAGAGCTCTTCAGGGAGGTGTCCGCCGACCTTGACGCTTTGGTTGATCGCGCGGGCGAGGGGAGGATTTCCGACCAGGGGAACTCCCGCCAACCGGGCTCGCGTTCGGATCTCCGCGGCGAGTGTGTCAACTCCCTTCGCGAGCAGGATCGGCGCAGCCATCCGGGTGGGGTCGTATCGAAGCGCGACCGCAACGTGGGTCGGGTTGGTGACCACTACGTCGGCCTCTGCGACGCGAGTCAGCATCAGGCGCCGCTGCGCGATCTCGCGCTGACGGGCACGGCGCTGGCCGCGGATTTGGGGGTCACCCTCCTCTTGACGATGCTCGTCTCGAATCTCTTGCTTGCTCATTCGGAGGCGTCGCCAGCGCGTCCAACGCACAAGCAGGACGTCTCCGAGGGCGAAGACCAGGAGCGCAGCCCCACCGCGCCACCAGAGGGCAGCGCCCAGATCGCCAATGCTGGAGAAGCCGGAGCTGAGACCCCCTCCCCCCAGGCGACCGATCTGAGGGAGGAGCTCTTCGTAGGTCAACCAGATCACGCCCCCAATGCCCACGCCCTTGGCGAGGGTCAGGCCGAGGCGAGCTAGACCCTCGAGGGAGACGATCCGTCCGAGGTTGTTGGCGACGCTAAAGCGCTCGGACTTCGGCGCGAGCTTCTCCAGATTCCAACTCGGCCGCCGCTGAATGAACGTGGTGAACAGTCCAAAACCGACAAAACCGAGCAACAGCGGGAGCCCCGCGCGGAGGGCCAGCTCCCCCGCGAGTCGGATGCGGAGGCCGATCTCGGCCGGGCTCCCGAGGTTCTCCGCGCTCCCCGCGAGTGAGGGTCCCAGGCCGAACTTCAACCCCTCTCCGAGCTGATTGAGAGTGGCCGGCAGGAGTGCGGCGAAGAGTCCTCCCGCCAGCAGCACCTGGAGCGCTGCGCTCAGCTCTGCGCTCTGAGGGAGATCTCCCTTTTCCTCGGCTTGAGAGAGCTTTCTCCCGCTCGGATCCTCAGTCTTCTCCATGTCGCTGGACTGGGACACTAGGAAGCCCCAAACACGCTCAGGCTCTGCCCAAGTGACCAGTTCAGGACGCGCAAGCAGAGGGGGAGAGTGACGCCGACTGCAAGACAAGCGCTCGCGGTCCGGAGCGGCAGCGCGTCCGTCAGGAGGTTGAGTCGCGGGAGGGCACGGGCCATCACCATCAGCGCGCTTATGGCGAGGGCGCTACTCGCGAAAATCGGAATCGCGAGTTCCAGGCTGACGATCAGGAGCCGACCGGCGAAATCCAGGATCGCTTCTGCGACCTCCAGGCAGCGAAAGGCGGACTCGACTCCGCCGACGGGGAGGATCGCGAAGCTCCGGTCGAGGAGGGCCAAGGCGGCCTCGATTCCGCCAAAGGCTAGGAATCCGAGGACCGCGAACGTCTTGAGCAGGGTCTCGAGGCTCGCTTCGGGGGTGCTCGTGGAAGGGTCGAGCGTCGCGGGCATGGTGAGTGCGGCTTCTTGGGCGCCGAGGGTTCCTACGATCTCGAGAGGCAGGAAAGCGAGTCGAAGGGTGAAAGCAAAGCAGAGTCCGATCACGACTTCGCCGGCCAACAGGACCCCGAGGATCGCGAGGGATTGGGGGGGGGTGACGGGCGCCCGGACGAGGGCAATGCTCGACCAGAGCGCGAGGCCAGCTAGCGCTGCTCGGGGGACCGGCCGCGACCCGGGAATCGGAAGGGGGACCAATCCAGCGCTAAGCCTCGTCAGGTGAAGGAGGAGGGCCGTGGCGGAGCCGGCGTCCAAGCCGAGCGTCACCGAGCAAGGCTTCCTGCGAGGGAAATCGCATAGCGGAGGTAGGCACCGGATTCCTCCAGGAGCCAGGGCAGGAGCAGCGCAACCCCGCCACCCACACCGAGGAGCTTGGGGACGAAGGTCAGGCTCTGCTCCTGAACCGAAGTCGCAGTCTGGATCACGCTGACCGTAAGTCCGGTCATGAGCGCAATCGTTAAGAGCGGGACCGCCAGGCTGATCGCAGTCATCAGCGCACCGCGAACCAACTCTAGGATCAGGGGCTCAGTCAGGGGACACGCTCTCGGCCCGCGTCAAAGCGCGCTCTTAACGAGCGTTTCGGCCAGCACTTGCCAGCCGTCGATCGAGACAAAGAGGAGAACCTTGGCTGGCACGGAGACCGTGGCTGGAGGAAGCATGATCATGTTCATGCTCAAGAGCACGCTGGCCACGACGAGGTCGATCACCAGGAAGGGGATCAGGATTACGGCTCCCATGCTGAAAGCCGTCGTCAGCTCACTGACCACGAAGGCCGGGACCAAGACTCGGAGCGGGGTCTCTTCCGGCGTCGCGACCTCGATCCCAGCCAAGTCCACAAACGACTCGAGAGAGCTGCGTCGGGTGTGGTCGAGGAGGTAGCGGCGCCAGGGGCCTTCGGCCCGTGAGAAGGCCTCCTTGATCCCGATTTCGTCGTTGACGAATGGCTCGAGCGCGTCGCGCTGGATCGGCTCGAGGGTCGGCTGCATGGCCAGGAGACTCAAGAAGAAGGCCAGCCCAACGAGGACCTGAGTCGGCGGCAGATTCGGGACTTGAAGGCCGACGCGGAGGAACCCGAGCACGATCAGGATCCGGGCGAAGCAGGTCGCAGTCAGCAACAGGCCCGGAATCAGGCTCAGGAGAGTCAGGCCGAGGGCAACCTTCATGGCAGACGAGGTCTCGTCGCCGTCCAGGGTCAACTCCAGGGGTCCTCCTCCTCCCTCGTCCTCCTCCGGTAAGGAGGGGAGCCCTTGGCTCGTGATCGGAGCGAGGTCGCTCGGTCCCCCTTTGGGTCCGGCCTCGCCTTGGGGGGACGCCTCGCTTGGCGCTGTGTCCGGTTGCTGAGTCCCGTCCGGTCCCAGGGACTCACCCACGGGAGGGGTCTCCTGGGCTCGCACCGCGCAGGCGCTGATCAGGATCAGCAGAATCGCGGCCCAGAGAATCGCAGCTGGCCGGGTCATGCCGCACCCACTTGACTTGCCTCCAGGGCGCGCGCGAAGGGAGAGGGAGCGCTCAACTTCGATTCGGGGTCTTCCGATTCGTCCGCCGCGTCCGTCGGCTCTGGGCGCTCGACCGTGCTCAGCAGCACGAGGTGCTCTGTCGTTGCACCCAGGAGGAGCGTCTTGTTGCCGACGCGAAGCGCGAACACTTGGTGGCGAGGGCCGAGACGCAGCCGATCCTCCACCGCGAGCAGGGAGGGATCGCTCTTGACCTGTCGCCTCCGGAGCCACACCAGGAGCAGGGCTCCACCCCCGCAGGCCGCGAGGGTTACGAAGAGCCGAATCCAGTCGATCGAAACGTGAGCCGGGTCGGCCATGAGTTTCTCCTTCGAAGGCTCAAGCGAACAAACGGTGATCCGAAAATGGATCTAGCGCGCCCAAGCCCTAAACGGAGTCCTCCGAGGGACTCAGCGTCGGCCCTTGGCGTGGAGATCGACTGGAAGCGATGCGCTTCGCATCGGGCGCTGTCGCCCCTTGCTCCAGGAAGGAGAGGCCATGGGTTCTGATACGACTTCTAGTCCTGGGGGTGAGGGAGATTCGCTCGCCCGAGACCGAGCCGAGGCAGCCGACGTCTTCTTGGCCAGGGTCTACAGCAAGCGACTCCTCGAAGACGACTTGATCGCGGCCATTGCCGCTTCGGCCCGCGTGATCCTCCTCGAGCGACCCGAGGTCGTCCTGTGAGCGACCGAGCGGCAGAGATCGTCTCAGGCATCTCGGAGCTCCCTCCGGTCCCTCACGTCGCTCTACGCATGAACCAGCTTCTCCACGATCGGCGAGCCACGGCTCGAGACGTGAGTCAGCTCCTCGCCAGCGATCCCTCCGTCGCCTCAAACGTGCTCAGCCTCGCGAACTCGGCCTTCTACGGAGCCAACCAGAGAGTCGGGACCCTGACCCACGCCGTGTTGGTTCTCGGCTTCAACACGGTCCGAAACGTCGTCTCCGCTTCGTCCCTCATGCGGGCCCTGAGCTCCTACAGCCGGGTTCCTGACGAAGAGCATTTCCAGTTTTGGCGCCATTCCCTTGCCTGCGGAACGCTCTCCAAGCTGCTGGCGGTCCGAATAGGCCTCGCCGACTGCGAGGAGCTGTTCCTCATGGGGCTGCTGCACGACGTGGGGGAAATCGTGCTGCGCGGCTGGTGCTCCGAGTCGGCGGCCGCCATCGAAGCTCGCACCGACGACGGGCAGTCGCGCAATGAGGCGGAGCTGGAGGTGTTGGGGACGACCCACGCTCTCGTGGGCGGGGCGCTCATGGAGCGCTGGCAGTTGCCGGCGGGGCACGTTGACGTCGTGCGCAATCACCACACGCCCAGCCTGGCTCGAGAGTCCGAGCTGCACGCCGCGATCGTGCATGTCGCGGACGCTCTCGTTTACGCCCTGGGTCATGGCATCACCCTCCAGGCGATCGCCCCTCGGCTCGATCGTGAAGCCTGGGCAGCGGTTGGGATCGAGCCGGAACACCTCACCGACCTGTTTAGGGCCACGCTGGCCGGAGTCGAGCAAATCGAGAGCTTCCTCAAGCCCGCTTGGCGGGGCAGTCCGGTGGGTTGCGAGTGACAAAGCCTGCACTGAATGCTCCGGTCGAATCGCCGACCCCTGGCGTGGAGGAGGTGGAATGAAGTTGTTCGACTTCGACGCGGAGCTCGAGCTCTCCGTCGACACCCTGCGAGACGTCCTCGAGGCCGTGCCAAGCGGGATCCTCGTCCTCGACTTGATCGGACAGCCCAAGTTCGCCAACTACCTCGGAATGCTCCTCCTTCGCGAGGGAGTCGATCTCCCGGGGGAAGGCTCCATTGAGAGCCTCTGTCGCCCCGACCTCCTCGAAGTCGTCAAAGGGGTCTTCGAGGACGTTCGTCGAGTTGGTTTTTGCTCCCCTCGGGCCCTGGAACTTCACGCCGGCGGAGGTCCTGGCCGGGCCGGCCTCCTCGGCTCTCTGCTTCGAACCGCCGATGGGCTACCCCGGGGGGTCGTCCTCGTCGTGGAGGACCAGACCGCTCGTCACGCGCTCCGAGAACTCGAAGCCCACCAGGACCGGACGAGCAGCAAGCTTCAGGTCGCGGCTCATGAGATTCGAGGGCCCCTGACGGGGGTCCTCGGTCACGCCGACTTGCTCCTCATGACCCAGGGGCCGCCCGTCACGGATCGCGTCGAGAAGCTCCGCCGCGAAGGCGAGCGGATTAGCGACCTCGTCAAGAGTATGCTCGATACCCAGCAAGTCACGTCGGGACTGACCGAACTCAAGCTTGAGCGAGTCGACCTCAGCTGCCTGTTGCGCGATCTTCATGAGCGCTTCGAGATCTCGGCTCATGAACATGAGCTCGTGCTAGACCTCGACCCTGAGATCCCCTTGATGGTGAGCGATCCGCTCGCCCTGGAGCGGGTCTTCAACAACCTCCTCAGCAACGCGACCAAATACAGCCCTCCAGGGACGAGGGTTGAGCTGCGGGCCGTCTTGCTCGAGGCGGTCGTCGAGGTCCGGGTCATTGACTCGGGGCCGGGAATCGCACCCGAAGACGCGCCCTTCGTGTTCGACGCCTTCTACCGACCGCGCAGTTCGAAGCAGGCGGTGCCGGGGAGCGGAATCGGTTTGGCGCTGGTCAAGGCCCTCGTTGAGGCTCATGGAGGGGCGGTCAAGCTGATCACGGAGCTCGGAGCGGGGTCGACCTTCCGTGTACGGCTCCCGGTTTCGGCAACCCCCACACGGCGATTCTCGCAAGGGAAGACGAAGTGGATCTCGTGAAATCCACCCGGGGTGGCACAACCGAGCAGTCAGGCGCATGCTGGGGCTCAGACCTGGGAGGGCCTCTGTCCGAAGACGACCCAAAGCCACAGCTCCTCCTTTACGCACGAGACCTAGCGGCCCTCTATGCGCGATACGACGAGCTTCAATCGCTTCTCATCAAGGCTACCGAACAGGCCCTCCAGATAGCGCGTGGACTGACGGTCGAGGAGGTCGGGGCTCGTCTGATCGACGCGCTTCGCCTGCTCGCCCCGAAGGGGCCGGCGGCTGCCTACATCCGTCGGCGAGAGCGCCTGCGAAGGGTCACACCTGACACCAACGGAGCTCTCCCGAACACGATTCTGCTCTCCCAGACCGACCCGGAGCTTGGTTACGCGGGGTTCCCTGACAATACCCAACAGGTTTGGCTTCCGGGTCGCCGCCAAGCCCAGGGGCTCGTGGTTTTCCCTCGAATCGAGGAGCCTCGTCGCGTCCGGAGCGAGCTGATCGACCTCCTCGCGGGTCACGCCGGAGTCGTGATTGAGAATCTGTTTCTCGAACAGCACCGCCGTTCCAGCGGAAGCCGTCGGGCTGGGACCAGCCGGGGACGGATGGTTGGCACCAGCCGCGCCATGAGTGAGCTCCTCGCGGTCGCGAACAAGTTGATGGTGGTCGACTCGAACATTCTCCTCAAGGGAGAAACCGGCACCGGGAAGTCTCTCCTGGCCCGCTACCTCCATGACGGGAGCAAACGATCGGGCAAGCCTATGGTGACCGTCAACTGCGCGGCGATTCCGGCTCAGCTGGTGGAGTCGGAGCTCTTCGGCCATGAAGCGGGCGCGTTCACGGGGGCCGTCAAACGTCGCCGGGGCTACGTTGAACAGGCCGAGGGGGGCACGCTCTTTCTCGACGAAGTCGCAGACCTTCCCCTGGAGACTCAGGCCAAGCTGCTCGTGTTCCTCGAGGACCGCGAGTTTCGGCGCGTCGGGGGCGAGACGCTCTTGCGGGCCGACGTCCGAGTGATCTCCGCGACGAACACCGACCTCGATCGGGCCGTGGAGGAGGGGCGCTTCCGGACGGACCTCCTCTATCGGCTCCGAGTGTTCTCGCTTCCACTGCCGCCTCTGCGGACTCGAGGGGAAGACGTGATCATGATGGCCGAGTCAATGGCTCGGGACCTGACTCGCCGCTATGAGCTCCCTCCCGCGATTCTCGGCGCAGAGGTCCGAAGTCGCCTGCTCAGCTACACCTGGCCCGGCAACGCCCGCGAGCTGCGCAATACGCTTGAGAAGGCGGTGATCCTCTCCGAGGGGGGTGAACTCGACCCGCGCCTCTTTCCCGGTGGAACAACACCTCAAGTCGCGAGCGAGCCCTTTGCGGAATTCAGCCTTACTCGAGCCGTTGGTTCGCCCGCGACGCTCAGCACCCGTGACTACGACTTCGAGGTCTCTTTCGGGAGCGCGAAGCAGGCTCTGATAGACAGCTGGGAGCGGGGCTATTTTGAGAGCCTGCTGACCTCTGTCAGCGGCAACATCAGCGCTGCCGCCCGCCTCGTGAACGTCGACAAGCGCCACATTCACCGCAAGATCAAGCTCTACGACATAGACGTTGCCCCGATGCGTGGCGGTTAGACTCGCAGCGCTTCCTGAGCCGCGCCAGCACCTGCCTTTCGGGCGTGGTGCACGAACGAGTCCCAATTGGAACCTGGAACCAATCCACCCGGATGTGGTTTTCCGTGGGCAGTCGGCAAGACCCGATACCCTCACCCCCCGTTGGATTGGAACCTCAGTTGCTTCGACGGGGAGTTGTGTCCGACGCGACAACGCGCGACAACGCACTCGGCCCGAAAGGCTACCCCTGCACGTAGTTGATTGAGGGCTTGCAAGTTACGCGGCGTCTGCCTCGGCGAGTAGGGACGAACACAGCTACGGAGCCTGCGACCCACCGCTGAGTCGGGCAAGCACGACAATGGCCGTCAGGAAGTCGGTATGCGTGAGGATTCCGACGACACTGCTGCCGCCCTTGGTCGCAACTACGGGCACGGAGCTGAAGTTCTTGCTACAGAACAGCTCCGCAACCTCATAGATCGACGTACCCGGCTCTACGGTGACGACCTGGGATGTCATCACGGTTGCGACTGACTCGTCGAGCAGCCCGTCGTCGCCCTCCTCCAGATAGAACAGCCTCTCGCGGAACTCGCCTCCCTCTCGCTTGGCACCAGGAGCAGATCGTGGAAGGGGCGGTAGATGCCTGAGCACGTCACGGTCCGACACGATTCCCTTGAGGATCTTGCCCTCTACCACCGGGAGATGCCGGAAACTGTGCTTCTTCATCAGCTCGATCGCTTTCCGGATACTGTCCTTCGTCGTCAAGGTAACCACGGCCATCCGCATGACGTCACCGACCGTCCCAAAGAGCGAATCGATGAGTTCTTCGGTTGGCTTCGGCGCGTTGCTCTGTGCCGTCAGGAGGTCGATCGCGCGGAGTTTCCCTGGCTCGGAACGGCTGTACCCCCGCGCCTTGCGGATGATCTGAAGCCGTACGAAGCAGCGAATCACGTCCGTAGTGGTCAGTATCCCGACCGGCTTCTCCCCGCGCACAACCGGCAGGCAGTCGATCTTCTCGGAGAGGAAGAGCTGGATCGCCTCGAGAATCGGAGTGGCTTCAGCCACTGTCTTGGGATTCCGCGTGACCAGCGATCCCAAGGGAGTCTTCGGCGATCTAGCGTCCTCGTCCGTCTCCACGAGTGTCCCCACTGTCTTGGACAAGAACCTCGCCAGATCCCGTTGGGACAAGATGCCAACGAGGGACCGCGGCTCCGCTTGTCGTCCCGCCCGCGTGTCCTCCCGAGTCAGTTCCTCCACTTCCACAATGGGGATATGGCGAACCTGGTGCTCCTCCATGAAGCGCAGCGCGTCTTCAACACTCTCGTCCATCGTCAGGAACTTGAGGCCGCACATCAGGTCCCCGACCGTCTTGACGAAGTGAAAGAAGACCTCCTTCCCTGCGTAGATGCGATCCAAGGCGTCGATCAACCTAGGCGCTGCGCCGTTCTGGCTTTCCACAGGCCACCCCCTACCAGCTTGAGGGTGGACCCCCTTCGCTTGCTTGGATGTTCGACCCCTTTGCCGGTGCCTTGAGCCGAACCAGCTACACGAGTTCGGGTAGCGAGGCGTCAAGGTGAGGAGTTCGAGCAGTTGCTGCGGGCTGCGGCACCGAGGGCAGAAATCCTCCGCCTCCTCTCGACAGTGAGACTAGGCGCCGTGTAATTTGCAGACGGCGACCAGTTGCTCACCACGAAGCCGCCCATTCAGTCATCGCATACCTCAACGGTTGTCGGCTGGGCAGGCTCTACGTGATGAGGGTCCAGGACTCCCGCTGGGGAGGCGGAGCGGTCGCCGACTGGTCGACGCATCACCGTCTTCAGTGGCGGGCAGAGCGTCTACTCGCGGGTGAAATCGCCCAGTACAGGATCATCCATTTTCCACCCCCACCCCCCCGGCCAAGCGAGTCAATGCTGGAGGAGGAGGACATACCCAAGGCCTTTCAGGCGGGACTCGCCGCCCTCGGGCTCAACCAGACCAACGTCGTCCTGGCTGAGTACCGTGCTGCCGCCGTCGACGCCGAACCTGAACCGAGTGGAGACGGGGAAGAAGCGGTTGAAGACTGGGTCCTGAATCGATTCAGGGCCTCAAAGCACCTCCTACGGGCCCCAAGGACCTGGGCGGCGGTGGGTGCACTAACGGAGGCCCTACTCGCTGCGCCGTTGCAGCTGATCCAAGCTCGGGGCAACGAATATGAGGGTCACTGCCTAGAGGGCCAGCAGGTGCTCTCGGTCCTTGAGGCACGAGGGCTTGTGCCGCGCCCAGGAGCTCCTCACCCTGTCGCGGGGGCGTAGGGAAGTCAGCTACGCAAAACGACCGCCTGGGCTCTCCAACGCACTTACGTGGCAGTTGAGTAGTCTAGAAAGCGAAGTCGCTCCGCCCTTCAAGCCAGAGTCCCTTGCGACTGAGCCAAGCTGGAAGCGCCAGCCTAGCGTCAGAGGCGCACAGGGTCTGCACCATGCTCTCGGTGCATTGGAAAGCCTCTCTCGCAGTCGAAAGGTTGAGCATGTTGCCGTAGGCCACTTTATCTGGCCATGATCGCCCCGGTTTTGGCCACTTTGTTTGGCCACGCGGAGAGCGAGGCGCCCAGAGGCCCGGCAGGCCGCGCGGGCTGATCCCCTGAGCCCGACCAGGAGGTC